>NZ_OZ271837.1:900000-1175000 GCF_965601775.1 Flagellimonas sp. | reverse complement strand
AGCACCCAAAAAACAATTACAATAATTGACCCCAGGTGCCACCTGGTGGAGAATACCGGAGTCGAACCGGTGACCTCCTGCGTGCAAGGCAGGCGCTCTAGCCAGCTGAGCTAATTCCCCTTTATCAGTTGTCAGTTAACAGTCATCAGTTAACAGTACTATATAACGGTAACCCAACACCTAGAATTTCCTATTTCAAATCAATGAACTTTTCTCAGTAGTCTCGGGCAGGCTCGAACTGCCGACCTCTACATTATCAGTGTAGCGCTCTAACCAGCTGAGCTACGAGACTTCAACAATATATCATCAATGGCATTGGACAGACAACATCAGAAAGGATTCCGAACCCTCATCCCGGCGCGGGCCCGATTCTCGTATCGGGCGACCTTTCTCTAGAAAGGAGGTGTTCCAGCCGCACCTTCCGGTACGGCTACCTTGTTACGACTTAGCCCTAGTTACCGATTTTGCCCTAGGCCGCTCCTTGCGGTCACGGACTTCAGGCACTCCCGGCTTCCATGGCTTGACGGGCGGTGTGTACAAGGCCCGGGAACGTATTCACCGGATCATGGCTGATATCCGATTACTAGCGATTCCAGCTTCACGGGGTCGAGTTGCAGACCCCGATCCGAACTGTGACCGGCTTTGTAGATCCGCGCCCCCTTGCGGGGTGGCTTCCCTCTGTACCGGCCATTGTAGCACGTGTGTGGCCCAGGACGTAAGGGCCGTGATGATTTGACGTCGTCCCCACCTTCCTCACGGTTTGCACCGGCAGTCCCGTTAGAGTCCCCAACTTTACTTGCTGGCAACTAACGGTAGGGGTTGCGCTCGTTATAGGACTTAACCTGACACCTCACGGCACGAGCTGACGACAACCATGCAGCACCTTGCGGGCGGTCCGAAGAAAGGGACGTCTCTGTCCCATGCAGCCCGCATTTAAGCCCTGGTAAGGTTCCTCGCGTATCATCGAATTAAACCACATGCTCCACCGCTTGTGCGGGCCCCCGTCAATTCCTTTGAGTTTCATTCTTGCGAACGTACTCCCCAGGTGGGATACTTATCACTTTCGCTTGGCCGCCGAGCCCGAAGGCCCGACAGCTAGTATCCATCGTTTACGGCGTGGACTACCGGGGTATCTAATCCCGTTCGCTACCCACGCTTTCGTCCATCAGCGTCAGTATATAGTTGGTCACCTGCCTTCGCGATCGGTGTTCTATGTGATATCTATGCATTTCACCGCTACACCACATGTTCCGGCAACCCCACTATAACTCAAGACCTGCAGTATCAAGGGCAGTCCCACGGTTGAGCCGTGGCCTTTCACCCCTGACTTACAGGCCCGCCTACGGACCCTTTAAACCCAATGATTCCGGATAACGCTCGGACCCTCCGTATTACCGCGGCTGCTGGCACGGAGTTAGCCGGTCCTTATTCTTACGGTACCGTCAGCTCCCCTCACGAGGGGAGGTTTCTTCCCGTATAAAAGCAGTTTACAACCCATAGGGCAGTCATCCTGCACGCGGCATGGCTGGATCAACCTTCCGGCCATTGTCCAATATTCCTCACTGCTGCCTCCCGTAGGAGTCTGGTCCGTGTCTCAGTACCAGTGTGGGGGATCCCCCTCTCAGGGCCCCTAACCATCGTTGCCTTGGTAAGCCGTTACCTTACCAACTAGCTAATGGTACGCATGGCCATCCCTGTCCGATAAATCTTTAAACACCTTATCATGCGATAAAATGTTACCATGGGGCATTAATCCAAATTTCTCTGGGCTATTCCCCTGACAGGGGCAGGTTCCATACGCGTTCCGCACCCGTGCGCCGGTCGCCGGCGGATTGCAAGCAATCCCCGCTGCCCCTCGACTTGCATGTGTTAGGCCTGCCGCTAGCGTTCATCCTGAGCCAGGATCAAACTCTTCATTGTAATGCGTCATATATTATATGTCGCTCCAATACAATCCCTGAGCCCGGCACCAAAATGGTTTGTTCTAAATCTTCTCTGATTTACGCTGTCTGTTCCAATAATGCCAATGAACTTCTTTGTTCCATAAGCAAAAAAAACGCCCCGAAAGGCCCTCTTTTCCGCTACACCAAAACAATACATTTACCGTTTTAGCGGGTGCAAATATAGATAGCTTTATTTAATACCACCAAACTATTTTCAAAAAAAATTCAAAAAAAATTTAATGTATTGATTGTCAGTGTATTATTTTTAATATTTCTACCTATCCACATCTAAACAATCAAAGTCAAAAGTCCAAAAAGTTCTTAAGGTTTTGATTAAAAGCACAATAGGTAATTTACCCATTTTTTTTGAATAATCATGTATGTTGTATCCCTTAATACAAGATACTATCTTTGCCCCCCACAAACAAAAGGTGAAAATGATACAAATTACGCTTCCAGATGGAGCAATCAAAGAGGTTTCCAAAGGCACCAGTCCAATGGATATTGCCAAAAGCATTAGTGAAGGCTTGGCAAGAAATGTAATTTCAGCAAAATTCGATGACCATATTGTTGAAGTAACCACTCCTTTGACCACCAACGGAACCTTAACATTATACACTTGGAAGGATAAAGGGGGAAAGACAGCGTTCTGGCATTCATCTTCACACGTTTTGGCCCAAGCTATAGAGGAATTGTATCCTGGAGTGAAGCTAACCATTGGTCCGGCCATAGAGAACGGTTTCTATTATGATGTTGATTTTGGAGAACATTCTTTCTCTGAAAAGGACTTTCCAAAAATCGAAAAGAAAGCTTTGGAAATAGCTAGAGAGAAGCACGATTTTAAAATGAGGGAAGTTTCCAAAGATGAGGCGTTGGCTTTTTATAAAGAACGAAGTAACCCTTACAAAGTTGAGTTGATTGAGAACTTGGAAGACGGTACTATAACGTTTTGTGACCACAGTACCTTTACCGACCTATGTAGAGGAGGACATATTCCCAATACCGGAATCATCAAGGCATTTAAAGTACTTAGTACCGCAGGAGCCTATTGGCGAGGAGATGAAAATAACAAACAATTGACCCGTGTATACGGTATTTCATTTCCCAAACAAAAGGAACTGACAGAGTATCTTGAACTCTTGGAAGAAGCCAAAAAAAGAGACCATAGAAAATTAGGAAGGGAGTTGGAGTTGTTTACTTTCTCCCAAAAAGTAGGTCAAGGACTGCCTTTATGGTTACCTAATGGGGCTGCCTTACGTGAACGATTAGAGCAGTTCCTAAAAAAGGCGCAGAAAAAGGCAGGGTATGAAATGGTTGTTTCACCTCACATTGGTCAGAAAGAACTTTATGTTACCTCTGGGCATTATGCAAAATATGGAGAGGATAGTTTTCAACCTATCCATACTCCAAAGGATGAGGAAGAATTTCTGCTGAAACCAATGAATTGTCCTCATCATTGTGAGATTTACAATAGCTTTCATTTTAGCTATAAGGATTTACCAAAAAGATATGCAGAATTTGGTACTGTTTATCGATATGAACAAAGTGGGGAACTGCATGGTTTGACCCGGGTTAGAGGGTTTACACAAGATGATGCCCACATTTTCTGCACTCCCGACCAACTCAATGACGAGTTTAAAAACGTAATTGATCTTTCATTATATGTTTTGACCTCTCTAGGTTTTGACGACTTTACAGCGCAAGTTTCTGTAAGGGATCTAGACAATCTAGGGAAATATATTGGGGAGCCGGAAAATTGGGAAAAAGCAGAAAATGCTATCATCCAAGCAGCTGAAGAGAAAGGATTGGATTTTGTAGTTGAACCTGGGGAAGCGGCATTCTATGGTCCAAAATTGGATTTTATGGTCAAGGATGCGATAGGAAGAAGCTGGCAGTTAGGTACAATTCAAGTGGATTATAACTTACCAGAACGCTTTGACCTTACCTATAAGGGTAGTGACAATGAGTTGCATAGACCCATTATGATACACAGGGCACCTTTTGGTAGTATGGAACGTTTTGTAGCAATTTTATTGGAGCATACTGGCGGAAACTTCCCATTATGGTTAATACCAAACCAAGCTATGGTACTGCCTGTCAGTGAGAAACATGAAAAATATGCGGAAAAAGTTTTAAATTCTTTAGAAAATAACGAAATTCGCGCGCTCATTGATAATAGGAACGAGACTGTTGGTAAAAAGATTCGTGAAGCTGAACTCAAAAAAGTTCCTTTTATGTTGATAGTGGGTGAGCAGGAAGAAAGCGCTAACACAATATCTGTTCGTAGGCATGGTGGTGAGGACATAGGAAGTATAAGTGTAGAGGCGTTTGCAGACTTGGTGACTACTGAAATAAATAGTACCTTAAAGTCGTTCTAAAAATTTAAGTTTAATTAAAAAGTATACGTCATAGCAATACGAAGAAGATCTAGACCCCAACCAAGGAGGGAAAACAAAAACCCTCACAATATCAATGAAAAAATTACTTCCCCAGAAGTAAGACTGGTGGGAGACAATGTGGAAATGGGTGTTTATCCCATAGCCAAGGCATTAGCCAAAGCTCAGGAACTGGAATTGGATTTAGTGGAAATTTCACCAAAAGCAGCACCTCCAGTTTGTAAAATCATGGATTATAAAAAGTTTCTTTATGAGCAAAAGAAACGAGATAAGGCTTTAAAAGCAAAAGCTACTAAAGTAGTAGTGAAGGAAATCAGATTTGGGCCGCAAACGGATGACCATGATTACGAGTTTAAGAAAAGGCACGCCGAAAAGTTCTTAAAAGATGGAGCCAAACTAAAAGCCTATGTGTTTTTTAAAGGTCGTTCCATTGTGTATAAAGATCAAGGAGAAATTCTTTTGCTTAGACTAGCCCAAGAATTAGAAGAACTGGGTAAAGTGGAGCAAATGCCTAAATTGGAAGGAAAGCGTATGACTATGTTCATCGCTCCCAAAACAAAAAAGTAAATATCTGAACCAAGTTCAGCATATATAAAGCGGGACATCGAGTAATGCTTGATGTTAAATTATAAAGAGGAGAAAATGCCTAAGATGAAAACAAAATCCAGTGCCAAAAAGCGTTTTAAGCTTACCGGCTCTGGTAAAATCAAAAGAAAGCACGCTTTTAAGAGTCATATTTTGACTAAAAAATCGAAAAAGCGTAAGCTTAAGTTGACCCACTCTACTTTGGTACATGAGTCGGATGTCAACAGCATTAAGGAACAATTACGATTAAAATAATTGTTCAATCGGTACATTAATTATTAACCCTGGAGTTGGGCCATCAAAGTTCCTTTAAATAGGGCGCCTGCTACAAAAAAATGAAACATTATGCCAAGATCAGTTAATTCAGTTGCTTCAAGAGCTAGAAGAAAAAAAGTGATGAAGCAAGCCAAAGGTTACTTTGGAAGACGTAAAAACGTTTGGACAGTAGCCAAAAATGCGGTAGAAAAAGCAATGCTTTACGCCTACCGTGACAGAAGAAATAAAAAGAGAACTTTTAGAGCCCTTTGGATCACCCGTATTAATGCCGGTGCAAGATTACACGGTATGTCCTATTCCCAATTTATGGGTAAGGTGAAAGCGCAAGGAATTGAGCTTAACAGAAAGGTGCTTGCAGATTTGGCCATGAACCATCCTGATGCGTTCAAAGCCATTGTCGAAAAAGTAAAATAAAATTATTTTCCCGCTTGAAAAATCCTGCTCAATTGAGCGGGATTTTTTGTTTAAGAACCATGGGCAGTCAATACCAGTTTTCTGGGGCTCGCATTATCTCTATGTTCGCAGAGGTATACCCCTTGCCATATGCCCAGATTCAGTTTTCCTTTTGTAATGGGTATCTGTACAGAATTACCCAATAATGATGCCTTGATATGGGCAGGCATATCATCAGGTCCTTCATAGGTATGTATATAATAAGGGGCATCTTCTGGCACCATCTGATTAAAATGGCTTTCAAAATCCACTCGAACCGTTGGGTCCGCATTTTCATTTATGGTCAAGGAAGCCGAAGTGTGTTTTATAAATACATGTAAGAACCCCGCTTCAATGTGTGAAATTTCAGGAATTGCCTTTTTAATGTTTTCTGTAATCAGATGAAAACCCCTAGGAAATGGATTCAGTCTTAATTCAGTTTGAAAGTATTTCATGCTGGGAAATTAATACAAACTTTACATCATTGGAGAAACAACCGCTACCTTTATACTTTTAATTTTAGGAATGAACCTATCCAATATAAAAATGGTAGTATCCGACATGGATGGTACCTTATTGAATTCAAACCATGAAGTGAGCAATCGTTTTTTTGAACAATTTCAAGAGCTTAAAAAACGGAATATCCAATTTGTTGCTGCCAGTGGTCGACAATACCACAGCATGGCTGAAAAACTTCAAAAAATTAAGGACGATATCATCTTTATTTCAGAAAATGGGGCTTTTGTAAAAAAGGGAGATGAAGAATTGTCGGTGACTCCAATAAAACAAAGTTTGATTCAAGAAATCTTGGAAATTATTGATTCTATTGATGGAGGTTATGCCATGCTTTGTGGAAAATACAAATCCTACTTGGATGGGAGTTCCAGGTCTTTTTTGGAACAAATCAAAGAGTATTACTCTTGTTATGAAGTAGTTAATGATTATACCACAGTAACCGATGAGATTGTAAAAATTGCGGTTTATCACCGTATAAGTGCCGAAGAATACATTTATCCCAAAACCACACACCTTAGCGAGCAGGTTAAAGTAAAAGTCTCCGGACCTAACTGGGTAGATTTGAACCATGTAGAAGCCCATAAGGGAAACGCCTTGCAAGAAGTAATGAACTCTCATAACATAAAATCTGACGAAGTTCTGATATTTGGAGATTATAACAACGACATCGAAATGCTTCAACTCTCGGAATATAGTTTTGCCATGGCCAATGCACATCCTAATGTGAAAAAAGTAGCGCGATATGAGACGAGCAGTCATAATGATTTTGGCGTGGAACGAATTTTAGAGAAGCTTTTATGAGGGATATCGAAATTCTCATTAAAAAATTCAATCTAGCACCTCATCCAGAGGGAGGGTATTTTAAAGAAACTTACCGTAGTGCAGGAACCATTTCGAAAGATGCGTTACCCGAGGAATATACTAGCGAAAGAAATTACTCTACTGGCATCTATTTTTTGCTTACCTCGGATACCTTTTCTGCTTTTCATAGAATAAAACAAGATGAAATCTGGCATTTTTATTCGGGTTCCCCTTTAAAGCTTTCTATGATTTCAGACCAAGGTGATTATTCTGAACAAATCATCGGAACAGATTTTGAATCTGGACAACTTCCCCAATTTGTGGTTCCAGGTGGATATTGGTTTGCTGCGAAAACCTTGACCTCTCAAGATTATTCTTTTGTAGGATGCACGGTATCTCCTGGGTTTGATTTTGAAGATTTCATTCTTCCCAGTCAGGATGAACTTCTAAAAAAATTTCCGCAACATGAAAAAATTATCAAGGAACTTACGCGTACTTAGGTCTCCTTTTGTTAAGGAATTACACTGTTAATCAGCAAATTCACAACAATTTATTGCCGCTCTAAAGCACACCTTATAGTTTTATACTAAACACGCTAAGGTATGCTCCAATTCTTTACCACCAAGTTTGGTGGCAATAATGTATTGGGAATTCTATTCTTTTTGCTTCTGGGAGGCTTGACTACTTCATGGGGTCAAACGCCATCTACTGGTGATTTAATTAAAGTACATAATGCCAATCAAACCGAGATTAGCAGTATTTCAAATCCAGAGGATGGTATGCTTATATACAATGAAGATACTGGGCAAATCAACTTTTTCTCAGGCTCCAATTGGGTAGCACCTTCCAATGAAAGTAAAACTTTAGTATTGAATAGGGCAAGTAATGGCAATAACAACCTTATTGTTAACAGTACGAATACCTATTACGATTTTCCTGTTAACGCGACACATGAGCTCAGTAATACGGGTGGCATCTACCAAACACTTGGTAATGGTAGAATACGTGTAAATCAAGCGGGTACCTATTTCATGAGTGCGGCCTTTTCCGTACGAGATATGCCTTCTGGAGATACCAAATACATAATAGGTCTTTTTATCAATGGAGCTTTGCGTGGCTATCTTTCCAGAGGATTTGCTTCACTCCCAAATAGGGATTGGTGGGGAACTTCTGGAACCATCATTTATCCCTTACGAGCCAATGACGAGGTACGTTTCCGGTATGTAGTCAATAACAATGGTAGTCCTTTAGATGCCGTTTTTGTGAATATTGGAATCACCCAATTGTAAACTCCTTAGGTCTTCTGCTTCTTTTTTCGTGCTGCTGGGAAAAGCACATTGTTTAAAATAAGTCGATATCCCGGAGAAGTCGGATGTAATTCCAATTCCGTCTTGGGGTCCCCTACCCGATGCTGATAGTCTTCAGGGTCATGTCCGCCATAAAAAGTAAAAAAGCCTTTGCCCTTGATACCGTGAAGGTACCTTGCCTCTCCATTAATTTTGTTTTCGCCCAAAACCATTACTGTGGATTTGATTTGGTCTCGAGTAAATGCCGTGGTCTGTCCCATAAAACCTTTGACTAAGGTTGTATGATTTTGTGTAAGCATGGTAGGAACAGGGTCCCATTTGGCTGAAAACTCCATTAAGGAAAAATAATCGGATTCTCTAGGTACGTTTCTCCGCTTATTCGTCATGTCTATGGAAGAAAACTCATATCGAACCGGATTCCGTTCCAAAATAAAATTGGTGAAAGCAAAGGTGTTTTTAAAGTTCAATTTACCTTGATAATTTGCATCTGAAGGGTCTCCATCAAACATGGCCTCGCAAATATCCGTATTTTCCGCCGCAAGAGCTATATCAAAACTATCCGTTGCAGAACACATGGCGAACATAAAGCCACCTCCAATTACGTAGTTACGGATTTTCAAGGCTACCGCCCTTTTTTGCTCGGATACTTTAGAATAACCCAGTTTAGTGGCCAAGGCTTCGGCTTCTTTTTTACCTTGTATATACCAAGGAGCGGCTCGATAAGCCCCATAAAACTTTCCGTATTGCCCAGTAAAATCTTCGTGATGTAAATGCAACCAATCATACAGGGCCAGCTTATCATCCAGTACTTCCTCATCATAGACGGTTACATAAGGAATCTCTGCATAGGTTAAAACCATGGTCACTGCGTCATCCCAAGGTTGATTGCCTTTTGGGGTGTATACTGCAATTTTTGGAGCTTTTTCAAGGATTACAGCCTCTTGGTTTTGTGAGGGGCTGCTGATATCGTCCAATAATTGTTCGGCCCTTGCATCAGAAAGTACTTCGAAAGATACCCCTCGTATTTGGCATTCTTTGCGGATAGCCTCTCCATCTGGCAATAAAAAAGAGCCCCCTCTGTAATTAAGAAGCCACTGTACCTTCTGCTGTTTGTTCAATACCCAATAGGTAATGCCGTATGCTTTTAAATGGTTTTCTTGTCCCTCAGCATCCATCGGAATCAGGATTACCGAAGCTTTCAGGCTAAAGACAAAAAAGAAAAACAAGAGGGTTAGATTTCTAGCTTTCGCTCGAAATGAACGGGGGGTCTTTTTAGAATGGTATGTCATTATCATCCGGATCATCATCACTGTTCATCGCACTACCAAATGCCTCATCTGCATTTGGCAAATTTGGTGTTGCAAATGGATTCTCTCCGTCCGAATTCATCTTGGATTGGAACTCAAATGGGGAATCAAAGTCATCCAAGTTATCAAATTTACCTAAAGCCCCCACAAACTTTAACCTAATATTATCCAATCCCCCATTACGGTGTTTGGCCACGATAAACTCAGCTTGACCTTGTGTTGGGGTTCTTTCTTCATCATCCCACTCGTCTATTTTGTAGTATTCCGGTCGATAAATAAAGGAAACTATATCGGCATCTTGCTCAATCGCTCCAGACTCCCTCAAATCGGAAAGAATGGGTCGTTTACTGCCTCCCCTAGTCTCAACTGCCCGAGACAATTGGGATAAAGCTATTACCGGAACATTCAATTCCTTGGCTAACGCCTTAAGGTTTCTGGAAATGGTTGAAATCTCTTGTTCCCTATTCCCTCCTTTTTGACTTCCCCCCGCCGTCATCAGTTGGAGATAATCAATTACTATAAGCTGTATGCCGTGTTGGGAGGCCAACCTTCTGGCCTTGGCCCTAAGGTCAAAAATGGACAAGGATGGTGTATCATCGATAAACAAGGGGGCTTTTTCCAAAGCTTTTACCTTGACATTGAGTTGTTCCCATTCATGTTTTTCCAAACGGCCGGTACGCAACTTTTCGGATGAAAGTCCGGTTTCCGAAGAAATAAGCCTAGTAATTAACTGAACAGATGACATTTCCAAAGAAAAGAAGGCCACGGGTATATCCGAATTAACAGCAATGTTTCGAGCCATGGACAGCGTCAATGCTGTTTTACCCATACCCGGTCTTGCCGCAACTATAATCAAATCACTGGGTTGCCACCCTGAGGTAAGCTTATCCAATTTATCGAAGCCGGAAGGAATTCCACTGGTACCTTCTTTATTGGAAATTTCTTCAATCTTCTTTTTAGCTTGAATTACCAAATCCAAGGCTGTTTCTGCAGACCGTTTTAGATTCCCTTGGGTTACCTCATATAGTTTTGCCTCAGCACTATCCAGTAAGTCAAATACATCTGTGGATTCGTTATAAGCATCCTCAATAATTTCATTGGAGATTTTTATAAGGCTTCTTTGAATGTATTTCTGGAGAATTATGCGGGCATGAAACTCAATATGGGCTGAGGAAGCCACTTTTTGGGTCAATTTTATCAAATAAAAGTCACCCCCAACAACTTCCAGCTTCCCATCTTTCTTTAATTGGGCAGAAACGGTTAATAAATCCACCGGTTCCGAAGATTCGAAAAGTTTAAAGATAGCTTCGTAAACAAACTTATGGGCTTCCTTATAAAAAACTTCAGGATGTAAGATATCTATTACTTCATCCACTCCCTTTTTATCAATCATCATAGCTCCTAGCACAACTTCCTCTAAATCAACAGCTTGAGGTGGTATTTTACCTCTTTCAAGACTTATTAGAGTTGATTTGTCGACTCTATGACCAATAATGGGGTTAGGTTTCTCCATAAGTGCGAATGTAGCTAATTAACCTTTACTTAACCTTGGTTTCTTGACCCACCCTATCCACAGGTAATTAACATAAGGGTTGTTGATAAGTTGATTTTTGATGTTAATAACCCTCAAACTGTTTAATAGTTTTTCGGGATAATTTAAACTAGGCTCTGGATATAGGGAATCAATCGTTAAACACACCCATAGATGCGTACTTTTCCATCCTAGTTTTCACCAATTCTTTTGGTGATAACTTTTTAAGCTCTTCAAAATGGGATGAAATTTTATTCCTAACCGTCTCGAAAGTTTTTTCTCTATTGGTGTGCGCTCCACCAAGAGGTTCCTTTACAATTTCATCAACAAGCTTTTGCTTCTTCATATCTGAAGCTGTTAGTTTCAAGGCTTCGGCTGCTTGTTCCTTGTATTCCCAACTTCTCCATAATATGGAAGAGCATGATTCTGGGGAGATTACAGAGTACCATGTATTTTCCAACATCAAGACCTTGTCTCCCACGCCAATTCCCAAAGCTCCGCCAGAAGCTCCTTCCCCGATGATTACCACAATAATAGGTACTTTCAAACGGGTCATCTCCAAAATATTTCTGGCGATGGCTTCTCCTTGTCCGCGTTCTTCCGCTTCAATTCCAGGGTATGCTCCTGGGGTATCAATAAAACAAACCACCGGTATTCCAAACTTCTCCGCAGACTTCATTAACCTTAAGGCCTTTCTATATCCTTCTGGGTTCGCCATACCAAAGTTACGATACTGTCTTGTTTTGGTATTATAGCCCTTTTGTTGACCAATAAACATATAGCTTTGGTCGCCAATTTTACCCAAACCGCCTATCATCGCCTTATCGTCCTTGACGTTTCGGTCTCCATGTAATTCCAAAAAAGTATCCCCACAAATGGCATTTATGTAATCCATTGTGTACGGTCTGTTGGGGTGTCTAGACAATTGAACTCTCTGCCAGGCCGTAAGGTTTTTGTAGATATCCTTGCGGGTTTCTTCAAGCTTATTTTCTATCTGCTGGCATGTTTCTGTGACATCCACGTCACTTTCCTCACCGATGACCATGCATTTCTGCAACTGGTCTTCCAATTCTTTTATCGGGAGTTCAAAATCTAAATATTCCATTGAAGTCTGTGTCTAAAAATAGTGGGGCAAATATAAAACTTTACCGAGAACGATACCCAAACCCAATTGCCAATTAACGCGATTATGATCAGTAAAAGAATCTATCTTTTGGCTTTCATCAACATATATACCGCAAAAACCCCAAAAATCAGATTGGGTATAATTACCGCCAAAAGTGGAGAAAAACCAGACTGTTCGGCGAGCGTTCCAAATACCTTATCAAAAAAGATATAAATAAACGCCACTCCAATACCGAAAGCTAGATTTAGACCCATACCCCCTCTTCTTTTTACTGATGAAACGGCAACTGCAATAATGGTAAGTATAAACGCCGCTATTGGTAAAGCCCATCTCTTGTACTTGACCAAGATGTAGGCATTTATATTGGAAGCTCCTTTACTTTGCTGATCTTTGATGAATTCATTCAGCTCAAATAGGTTTTTGGTTTCAGCGACATAAGAAACAGGTGTTAAATCCTCAATTTTAAATGTAAACAAGGTATCCAAACGACGTTGGGTTTCAATTAGCTCCACGTCATTGCGAATCTTCCGCTTAACATAATTGGTCAACCTGTAAGTACTGTCTTTGTCCACCCATCTAATATTGGTGGCCGAAATTTTATAGTCTAGCTTTTTTATAGAATCAAAACGTTCGTAAGTGAAGTTGTACCCAATTTTTCGATTGGGGTCAAAACTGCTCACGTAGATGTAGTCATTTTCGTTGAGCTGATTAAAGATGTTGCTGGTGACCCTATCCTGTCTTCCTCTTTTAAAATACTTGTATTCAAATTCGTTAAATCCAATACTCGCGTGGGGTACGATAAACATTCCCATCATAAAAATGAGGATTGCTACCAAGGCGGCCCCTATTAAATACGGTCTTAAAAATCGGGAATATGAAACCCCAGAACTCAAAATGGCTACTATTTCGGTATTACTAGCCAATTTTGATGTGAAAAATATTATGGAAAGGAACAAAAAAATGGGAAGTAGTAGGTTTCCAATCACTAATGTGAAGTTCCCATAAAACTGAATCACCTCTATTAGGGGAGCCTCATTATCGATTATTTTTCCAATTTTTTCCGCTAGGTTGGCCATAATTCCAATCGGAACAAATAGCATAAGCATACCTAAAAAGGTGACCAGGTAGCGTTTGAGTATGTATCTATCCAGTATGGTGAGCATCACAGCCTTTTATCCATTTGACGGACCATTGTCGTTTTCCATTCCGAGAAATCGCCCGCTAAAATACGTTCTCTTGCAGTACGAACCAACCACAGGTAAAATCCTAAATTATGTATGGTGGCTATTTGTTTACCCAGAAACTCATTTGCGGCAAAAAGATGGCGTAAATAGGCTTTGGAGTATTCAGTATCCACAAAAGTGATTCCCATCTCGTCAATTGGGGAAAAATCCGCCTCCCATTTTTTGTTCTTAATGTTAATGGTTCCGTGAGCAGTAAAGAGCATTCCGTTCCGCGCGTTTCTAGTTGGCATTACACAATCGAACATATCTACACCCAATGCAATATTTTCCAAAATATTAATGGGAGTACCCACCCCCATGAGATATCTTGGTTTATCCTCTGGCAAGATATTACAAACAATCTCTGACATTACATACATCTCTTCGGCCGGTTCACCAACGGATAATCCGCCGATAGCGTTTCCTTCAGCCTCAACGGAGGCAATATATTCTGCGGATTGTTTCCTTAGGTCCTTATAGGTTGACCCCTGAACTATAGGGAACAAGCTTTGTTCATAACCATATCTGGGAGGTGTGTTTTTAAAATGATTGATACATCTGTCCAACCATCTATGGGTCATATGCATCGACCTTTTTGCATAATCATAATCACAAGGATACGGCGTGCATTCATCAAAAGCCATTATGATATCTGCTCCGATAGTCCTCTGGATATCCATGACGCTTTCAGGACTAAAGAAGTGTTTGCTCCCATCGATATGGGATTTAAAAGTGACCCCTTCTTCTTTTATTTTTCGATTATCGGAAAGGGAATACACCTGATAGCCCCCACTATCCGTTAGTATGTTTCTGTCCCATCCCATAAACTGATGCAGCCCGCCGGCCTTCTCAAGTATTTCCAAGCCAGGGCGCAAATACAGGTGATAGGTATTTCCCAGAATGATATCAGGATTAATATCCTGTTTTAATTCACGTTGATGAACCGCCTTCACAGAGGCAACGGTCCCAACAGGCATAAAAATTGGTGTTTGAATTACACCATGGTCGGTTTCCAAAGTTGCAGCCCTTGCTTTGGTCGCTTTGTCCTTCTGAATTAAATCAAATTTCAAATCAAATCCTTGAGTTGGCAAATATAGCCATCTCCGTTTTCCCAATTCCTAACAAAAAAATAAAGTTGAGTTTCCGAAATCGTTTACGTAAAATAAACCTCAAGTTCTTGCTTACCCCATAGATAGCGGTTACATTTGGAAAAGTTAAAAAATAAACCATGCCCAACTACGACGAATTAAATCAACTGGTGACCCAAGTAAGACGGGACATCCTTCGAATGGTGCACAAGGTAAATTCTGGACACCCAGGAGGTTCACTGGGTTGTACCGAATTTTTTGTTGCCCTTTACAATGAAATCATGGAGTTAAAAGATGGATTTGATATGGACGGAAAAGGAGAAGATATCTTCTTTTTGTCCAATGGACACATCTCTCCCGTTTTTTATAGTGTATTATCCCGAAGAGGATACTTTCCTTTGGAAGAGTTAAATACCTTCCGGTTGATTGACTCTAGACTACAGGGACATCCCACAACCCATGAGGGTCTACCAGGTGTACGAGTCGCCTCTGGGTCTTTGGGACAAGGTATGTCTGTGGCGATAGGAGCGGCTCTGGCGAAAAAATTAAACGGTGACGACCACTTGGTTTTCAGCTTACATGGGGATGGAGAATTACAAGAAGGTCAAAATTGGGAAGCTATAATGTACGCTGCTGGCAACAAGGTGGATAATTTAATTTCCACTGTGGATAGAAACGGGCAGCAGATTGACGGAGCAACTGAAGATGTGCTTCCTCTGGGTGATGTTGCCGAAAAATTCAGGGTGTTTGGTTGGGACGTATTGGAAATTGAGAATGGCAATGACCTTGAACAGGTAATTAATGGTCTGAATGAGGCCAAATCAAGAACAGGCAAGGGCAAACCGGTCTGTATTGTGATGACTACAGAAATGGGCAATGGAGTTGATTTTATGATGCATACCCATGCATGGCACGGAAAGGCGCCCAGCGATGAACAATTGCAGACCGCATTATCTCAAAATCCGGAAACACTAGGGGATTACTAACACTAAGGAAATTCAAAATGACAAAATATACAGACCAAGGAAAACAGGATACTCGCAGTGGTTATGGAGCAGGAATGACCGAATTGGGGCGTACCAATCCCAATGTGGTAGCGTTGTGCGCAGATTTAGTGGGTTCCCTAAAAATAGACACCTTTATTAAAGAAAGTCCAGAACGCTTTTTTCAAGTAGGTATTGCGGAAGCCAATATGATGGGTATTGCCGCTGGACTAACCATAGGAGGAAAAATACCTTTCGCTTCCACATTTGCAAACTTTGCGACGGGAAGGGTCTATGACCAAATCCGACAATCTATCGCATACTCTGGAAAAAATGTAAAAATCTGTGCCTCCCACGCTGGACTTACCCTGGGAGAGGATGGGGCAACCCACCAAATTTTGGAAGATATTGGCATGATGAAAATGCTTCCGGGAATGACTGTAATTAATCCTTGTGACTTTAACCAAACCAAAGCGGCTACCATTGCCATTGCGGAACACCAAGGACCGGTATATTTGCGTTTTGGAAGACCGAAAGTCGCCAATTTTACCCCCGTGGACCAAAATTTTGAGATAGGAAAAGCGCTTATGCTCAATGAGGGAACTGATGTAACTATTATTGCTACTGGGCATTTGGTTTGGCAATCCCTTATCGCTGCGGAAAATTTGGAAAATCAGGGCATTTCTGCGGAAGTAATCAATATTCACACGATTAAACCTTTGGATGATGAAGCGATTCTAAAGTCTGTAAAAAAGACTGGATGCGTGGTTACCGCTGAAGAGCACAATTATTTAGGAGGTCTAGGCGAAAGCGTTTCTAGGGTACTTGCCACCCATCACCCTGCTCCACAAGAGTTCGTCGCCACCAAAGATACTTTTGGCGAAAGTGGAACTCCAGAACAGTTGATGGAAAAATATGGATTGAACAATAAAGCCATTGAAGCAGCCGTTCTTAAGGTGTTAAAACGAAAGTAAATCTTGGCAACATTTTTGTTTCGTTTTAACCTATCAAAACGAAACACTTATGAAAAAAACACTTTTTATGGCGGCCATGCTCATGGCTAGCACATTTACTTTTGCACAATCAGGGACTGGATTTGGGATAAAAGCCGGTATTAGCTACAACGAAAATGGAGATTTAATCAGTTCCATTGGAGATGCGGGTCAAAATATTGTTGAAGGTGCCGATGGTCGGGCTGGATTCCACGTAGGCTTTTGGGGCAAACTGGATTTTCCAAAACTTTATATACGACCTGAGTTAGTTTTTACTCGTACACAAAGCACCTACGATTTGGACGGTTCCTCTACGGATTATTCTGTATCCAAACTGGATTTACCTGTATTGTTGGGTTATAAAATCATTGGGCCCTTGCATATTTTTGCAGGACCTGCCTTTCAATATACCTTAAGCAATGATTTGGATGGGGTAAATATTGAAGATGTAGAAAATGACTTTACCGTTGGATTAAACATCGGTGCCGGAGTCAATCTGGGAAGAATCGGACTGGACGTCCGTTATGAACGTGGTTTCTCTGAGAATGAAGCCCAGTTTGTTTCTGATAATATTGCAGATATCCAGGGACGGGTAGATTCTCGACCTGCACAAGTGATATTTAGTTTTTCCTATAAACTTAGTCAAGGAAATAGGAGGTAAAATCAATATGTAAAAGGAAAAGCCCGCTTAAAGCGGGCTTTTTTAGTTTGTATCTGGGTCCAAATAATCCGGAACCCCATCATTATCTGAGTCTGGAAAAGGTCTAATAATATTCCCATCTTCATCAGTAATTTCTTCTCGAGTTGAAATCCCGTCACCATCATCATCCCCATCTTGAAAATTAGCCAAAGGTGGAAACTCGGAATCTGAATCTGTGTTATCATTATACAGATAGCCATCACCATCCAAATCCTCTTCTATCGAAGGAATTCCATCACCATCATGATCGGTATTGTTCAAGGTAAATAAATCAACTGTAAAAATAAGCGGACTGTATTGAGGTATCGATGCGCTTAAAGCATTGAACGACCCCAAGCCTGAAGGAAAAATAATAACCCCAACGCCAAAATTTTCGACGGTTACAGTACCATCACCATTCTCTACAATATTTTCACCTCTTTGTATAAAGGGCATACCTTCCGTGAAACCCCTAAATCCTTGGGTAAGGTCCTGTAACCTGGCTAAGTCAAACCAAACCGGATTAGCGGCACCGTCAAACACGCTGCCATCCAGTAATTTACCTTCCCAGCGGACAAAAACAGAATCAGCAACGGTTGGAAAACATTCTGGACAAGTGCCAGCAGCTTTAAGACTGGCAACCTCATCGTTTGTCGGTCGGGCTGACAGATAATAAAGTCTATGGGGGATATCATTCTCCTCCACTTCAAGTCCGTGCTCAAAAGAGGACACTGTAATGTCTACATTGTCAACAAATTCGGAAAGAGGCCTCTTATCTGCATTATCACCTGCAATCGTATCGATAACTATTTTAAAATCAAAACCAGCTGGTGGGGAAGTAAATTCCTCGTAATTGTAGAAGTGGGTTTGTAAAAACTCTTGAATTTCCTCATCATTTTCAGGAGCGACCTCGGCTAGCAATCGAGGAGGTACAGCTTCCAAATTAGGTCCATCATCATCGCTACAGGAGAAAAACAAGGTGGCAAACAATGAAAATACTAAAATTCTTTTCCGCATCAATTCCTTTTTAGCGACGCAAGATACAATTTTCCATTATTTTTGATTAAGGCCTTAACAAAGATTTGAGCCTCTATGCGAATTGATAAATTTCTTTGGTGCATCCGATATTACAAAACTAGAAGCATCGCTACCGAAGCCGTCAAAAAAGGTCAGGTTCGCGTCAATGGGGATATTATTAAACCCTCAAGGGAAGTTTTTCCCATGGATCAGGTCGTTGTTCGTAAAAATCAGATTGACTACCTCTTTACCATACTGGATATCCCAGAAAGTAGGGTTGGGGCCAAACTCGTGGATGTTTATAGAAAAGACACCACACCAAAAGAAGCTTTTGAACACAATGAGCTTTTAAGGTTTGCCAAAGATTATTATCGAAAGAAAGGGTTGGGCCGCCCTACCAAAAAAGATAGGAGGGATATTGACGATTATCTAGAAGATTCAGACCAAGAACTTTCTTAATTTTAAATTCAACTTTGACAACATGGAAAATCGCATTTTGACCCACAAACAGATTCAACATAAAATCAAAAGGATTGCATATCAAATCTATGAAGCCAATGTGGACGAAAAGGAAATTATAGTTGCAGGTATTGAAGGAGGAGGTCTCAATCTAGCCAACAAGATTGCTGCGCTTCTCAAAAAAATAACAGATGCCGAAATCTCCTTGTGTAAAGTCAGAATGGATAAGGAGAATCCCTTGGAAAGCGGAGTCAGCACATCAATTAGTGAGGAAGTTTATAAGAATAAGTCAATAGTATTGATTGATGATGTGCTTAACTCGGGCACCACACTTATTTACGGTGTTCATCATTTCCTAAAAACGCCAATCAAACAACTAAAAACTGCGGTTCTTGTCAACAGAAATCATAAAAAATTTCCAGTCAAGGCCGACTATAAAGGAATTTCCCTCTCTACTTCATTGCATGAGCATGTGCATGTTACTTTCGAATCAAAGAACTTTGCAGTGTATTTAGAGTAAGAAATTTTTAATCTCATTCGTTATTTCTCCAACACTTTTTCCATCACAGATAATAGTTTCTTTTGCCCTAGCATAATAAGACCTTCTTTCAAACAAATGTTTACCGATAAATTCTGGTAAGTCGGCATCATCGATATTTTGGACCAAAGGTCTCGAATCCTTTTCCAATTTAATTCGCTCTACCAAAATTGGAATGGACAGTTGCAGATAAACGGAAAGATCGCTTGTATCCAGAATAGCCTGCATATTGTTTCCATAGCAGGGCGTCCCGCCGCCTGTGGAAAGTACCATCGGAGTTTTGTTTTGAAGTAATTCCTGTAGATATTCATATTCCTTTTTCCTAAAGAAAATTTCACCTTTTTCTGAAAAAATCTCAGGAATGGTCTTTCCCATTTGATTCTCGATATATCCATCCAAATCCACGAAATCCAAATCCAAACTTTTGGCAAGGGATTGTCCTATAACAGATTTACCGCTTGCCATATAACCTACAAGAACTACTTTCATAATTGACTTCAAGAACTGTTACCAACAAAATCACAAATTTATCATTATTTAGACTTGTCAAATAAATTATAGCGCTTATATTTGCACCCGCTTAAAGGAATTTTATAAGCATTTTGACCTGATAGCTCAGTTGGTAGAGCATCTCCCTTTTAAGGAGAGGGTCCTGGGTTCGAGCCCCAGTCAGGTCACAAAAAGTTAAGCTCTTGCTTAACTTTTTTTGTTTACCTTCAAGTCGATGAGCCCACGTGGTGGAATTGGTAGACACGCTACCTTGAGGGGGTAGTGTCCTTACGGACGTGCTGGTTCGACTCCAGTCGTGGGCACAAAACCGCAGTATTTGCGGTTTTTTTTTGCCTTTTTTTCAACACTTTCAACAAAACTCCAAAGAATAACCAAATTTTAAGACTTCATATTAGGTCAAGCAAAGATAAATCGTAACTTTGTTTAACGTTTATATTGAAAAGGATGAACAATGTAAAGAAGTCTTTCAGCATCCGAGATATGGAAAACCTATCCGGAATCAAAGCCCATACTATACGAATTTGGGAAAAACGGTATAACCTTTTCACTCCAGAACGGACGAGTACCAATATTAGATATTATAGTCTTCAGAGTCTTCAGAAGCTTTTAAATGTTACCCTTCTCTACAACAATGGCTACAAAATCTCCAAGATAGCAAAGCTGGATGAGTCGCATATTCCAATCATTGTCAGGGAGATAGTTGCCAATAATAGTGAAAAAAACCATGCGATAAATGCCTTTAAATTGGCGATGATCAATTTTGACCAGACTCTTTTTCTGAATACCTACAGTAGTTTACTTTCCGAAAGATCATTCCGGGATATTTTCAATGAGGTTTTTATCCCTTTATTAAATGAATTGGGATTATTGTGGCAAACGGACACGATAAGTCCGTCGCATGAACATTTTATCACCCATTTAATTAAACAAAAAATTTACATTAACACGGAAAAACTACAGTTGGTAGAACCGATTAAAAAGGATAAGGTTTTTGCGCTTTTCTTGCCGGAAAATGAAATTCACGAGATTGGATTACTCTATTTGAACTATGAGATTACCCTAAGAGGGTATAAATCCATTTATCTTGGTCAAACCATGCCCATAGAGAGTTTGGTAGATCTTTTAAAGTACTATGACAATATCCACTTTGTCTCCTACTTTACTGTATCCCCAACCAAAGATGAACTTGATGCCTATTTTGATAAGTTTTCCAAAAGACTAAATCTTTCAGGCAGTTCAAAACTTTGGGTTTTGGGGCATCAGATCCAATATATCACGGAAAATAAATTGCCAACTTCGGTACAGACCTTTAATTCCATAGAACATTTGATTTCAATCTTATAAGTTGTCCTAAATGAAAAAGATTGCTATCATAGGTTCTGGTTTTTCATCCTTATCCGCTTCTTGCTATCTCGCCAAGGCTGGATATGAGGTTCACGTTTTCGAGAAAAACGAAACCGTAGGAGGTAGGGCAAGACAGCTGATTAAGGACGGCTTCACCTTTGATATTGGTCCCAGTTGGTATTGGATGCCTGATATTTTTGATAAGTTTTTCGCTGATTTTGGAAAGAAGACTTCCGACTACTATCAACTTGATAAACTGGACCCAGCCTACAAAATCTTTTTTCAAGACGATGTTATTACCATTGGGGATTGCATGGATAAAATCTGTGAGGAGTTTGAACGTATAGAAGCAGGCAGCAGTAATCACCTCAGACAATTTATTGGAAAGGCTCAAAAAAATTACGACATAGCCATTAACAAGGTAGTATTGAGACCAGGTCTTTCACCCATCGAATTGGTAACCAAAGAAACCGTACTCCGAGTGGACCAATTCTTCAAAAGTATAAGTCAGGAAGTCCGAAAAAAGTTTAAAAACCCAAAACTTATTTCAACGCTTGAATTTCCAGTACTTTTTTTGGGTGCGAAACCCAATAAAACTCCTTCCTTTTACAGTTTCATGAACTTTGCTGATTTCGGTTTGGGCACTTGGCATCCTAAGGGTGGCATGTATGAAATCATTAAGGCCATGAAGGCATTGGCGGAAGAACTGGGGGTCTCGTTTCATATGCAAAACGCTGTGAAACAGATAGTTGTAGAGAATGGCGAGGTCACTGGTATTAAAACTTCGGAAGCTTTGCACGAGGCAGACTACGTAATCAGTGGAGCGGATTACCACCATTCCGAAACGCTTTTGGAAGATAAATACAGGCAATATTCAGAATCATATTGGGAAAACAGGACCTACGCGCCCTCTTCCCTACTGTTCTATGTGGGCTTCACTAAAAAATTGGAAAACATCGAGCATCACAACCTGTTCTTTGACACCAATTTTGAGCGTCATGCGGAAGAAATCTACGATGAACCCAAATGGCCCAGTGAACCTCTTTTCTACGTAAACTTCCCTTCAGTTACTGACAGTACTATGGCACCCAAAGACCGCGAAGCGGGTTTCTTTTTGATTCCTATCGCTCCAGGATTGGAGGATACCTCTGAGTTAAGGGAACAGTATTTTGATATTATTCTAGACCGATTTGAAAAACGTACCGGGCAAGACGTTAAAGACCATATTCTTTTTAAAGAGAGTTTTTGTGTCAATGATTTTATTGAGCAGTACAACTCATACAAAGGCAACGCCTATGGCATGGCCAATACGTTGAGGCAGACTGCATTTTTGAGACCTAACCTGAAAAGCAACAAAGTAAAAAATTTGTATTTTACAGGACAGCTGACCGTTCCAGGCCCTGGAGTCCCTCCATCCTTGATATCCGGAAAACTTGTATCCGACCTCATTCTAAAAACCGTTTAACGCCATGAAAACTATTTTTGACGATGTATCGTACACCTGTAGTAAGATTGTGACCCAATCCTACAGCACCTCTTTTGCCCTAGCTACCAAAATGTTGGATAATTCCATTCGGTCGGATATTTATAATATTTATGGTTTCGTACGTTTTGCGGATGAAATTGTGGATACCTTTCACGACTATAACAAAGTAGAGCTTTTTGAAAAGTTTGAACAGGCTTTGGAAGATGCCCTGAAAAACAGAATCAGCCTCAATCCTATCCTAAATTCCTTTCAGCACACGTATCATACGTATGACATTCCAAAACATTTGGTAGACGCTTTTATGAAGAGTATGCGGATGGACCTTTCCAAGAAAAAATACACTACACATGCAGAATATAAGGAATACATTTACGGTTCTGCCGATGTAGTTGGATTGATGTGCCTATGCGTTTTTGTAAAAGGAGACAAAGAAAAGTACGAAAATTTAAAAGAGTCAGCTATGGCTCTAGGTTCTGCTTTTCAAAAAGTTAACTTTCTAAGAGATTTGAAAGCAGATTTTGAGCAATTGGAACGCACATATTTCCCAAATACCAACCTTATGGAGTTGGATGAGGCTTCCAAACGAAGAATTGTGGATGAAATTAAAGCGGATTTTGCTCTTGGCTATTCTGGTATTGTCCGACTTCCTGCTGAGGCAAAATTTGGGGTGTACACCGCTTACAAGTACTATTATAAATTGCTTAAAAAGCTTCAAGGGACTCCTCCGTTGGAAATAAAAAATACCCGAATTCGCGTTCCAAATTATCAAAAATTCGGACTTTTGGCACAGTCCTATGTCAATTACAAACTACAGCTCGTTTAGATGAAAATTGCCCTTTGGATTCTTATTTTTTTGGGAACCTTTTGTTTTATGGAATTTATGGCCTGGTTTACCCATAAGTATGTCATGCATGGTTTTTTATGGAGTCTTCACCGTGACCACCATAGAAAAGACCATGACTCTTGGTTTGAGCGTAATGATGCCTTTTTCATTTTTTATGCTGTGGTGAGCATGTCGTTTATAATAGTTGCGGATAATACCAGTTTTTGGTATGGTTGGCCCTTAGGGCTTGGCATATTGGCTTATGGTATTACGTATTTTGTGGTACACGACATTTTTATCCACCAACGCTTCAAAATGTTCCGAAATGCAAACAATTGGTACGCCCGGGGTGTGCGAAGAGCTCATAAAATACACCATAAGCATTTGGGCAAAGAGGATGGAGAATGCTTTGGAATGTTATTTGTTCCCTTCAAATATTTTAAAAAATAATGCCCAAAGCCATTGTGATTGGCGCTGGTATCGGCGGTTTGGCGACTGCGATTAGACTCAGGGCCAAAAAATATGATGTAGATGTCTTTGAAGCCAATCACCATCCAGGAGGCAAGCTACATGCAAAAACGGTTGATGGTTTTCGATTTGATTTAGGCCCTTCGCTCTTTACGATGCCGCATTTTGTGGACGAATTATTTCAGCTTCACAACAAGAATCCAAGGGATTATTTCAACTACAAGCGTAAGGATGTAATCTGTAATTATTTCTGGGAAGACGGAACACAGTTTTCTGCAAATGCAGATGAAAAGGGTTTTGTACAAGAAGCCTCCCAATGCTTTGGGGAATCAGAGGAAAGTATAGCAAGCTATTTGGTCAATGGTAAAAAAAAGTATGACTTAACTGCCCCCCTTTTTTTGGAGAAATCCTTGCATAAGACCAGCACCTATTTTTCCAAAAAAACACTAAAAGCCATTATACAATTAGGGCGATTGGGAGTCAACTCAAGCTTGCACCAAACCAATCAAAAAGCTTTTTCCAACCAAAAGTTGGTTCAATTATTTAATCGATATGCCACCTACAACGGTTCATCTCCCTATTTGACACCAGGTATTATGTCCATGATACCCCATTTGGAAATGGGTTTTGGCACCTTTTTTCCAAAAGGAGGCATGCATCAGATTACCCTATCCTTGTTCCAATTGGCACAAGAGATTGGAGTCAACTTCAAATTCGGGGAAGAAATCAAAGAAATCTTGGTAACCCAAGGAGAAGCCCATGGTGTTCGTACCCAAGAAAACGAATATTCTTCTGATTGCGTAGTCTCCAATATGGATATCTATCCCACTTTTAGAAAATTATTGAAGAACGAAAAACAACCGGAAAAGACGCTAAAGCAAGAGCGCTCTAGCTCAGCCTTGATTTTTTATTGGGGTATTTCCAAAACTTCTCCTGAGTTGGATTTACACAATATTCTGTTCAGTGAAGATTATGAAACCGAATTCAAAAACATCTTTGAGAAAAAAAGTCTGCATGACGACCCCACAGTTTACATTAACATAACCAGCAAGGAAGAACCCACTGATGCACCTAAAGGTCAAGAAAACTGGTTTGTTATGATAAATGCCCCCGGAAATCATGGCCAAAATTGGAATAAACTCAAACAGGAAAGTAGAAAGAACATTATCCAAAAAATCAATAGATGCCTCCATACCGATATTGAGAAATCCATCGTTTCAGAATTCGTTTTGGACCCGGTTGGTATCGAAACCAGCACAAGTTCATACAAAGGCGCTTTATATGGAGCCGCCAGCAACTCAAAATTTGCCGCCTTTTTAAGGCATCCCAACTTTAGCAATAACATTAAAGGTTTGTATTTCTGCGGCGGTTCCGTTCATCCTGGAGGCGGGATTCCTCTTTGTCTTTTATCTGCCAAAATTGTAAGTGACTTAGTGCCATGAAGTTCATAAAAGCACATAGGGTGACCATCGCTATAGGGATTATTTGGTTATTCCATCTTTCTGGGATTATCGGAATTACCTTGGGTTTTAAGGACTGGTTTTTAACCAAAACTCCACTGAACCTGACCGTATGTCTTCTGCTCTTCATTTTGGTTTTCCCAATCAATACATTAAAAAGAGCATCTCTATTTCTTTTGTTTTTTGTCATGGGGATGTTCGCAGAATGGCTCGGAGTCAACTATGGTTTACTCTTCGGTGATTACATTTATGGTAATAACTTTGGTCCTAAATTGGATGGAGTCCCTTGGCTAATAGGTTGCTTTTGGGCTTTGCTAGCCTGCATTACCTCCGCTATGCTATCGAATATGAAAATACCTGTATGGGGTAAAGGCATTTTGGCTGCTGGACTGATGGTTATTTTGGATTTTTTCATGGAGCAAAACGCTCCTAACTTCGATTTTTGGGAATTTGTGGGTCATCCTCCCTTACAAAATTACGTGACTTGGTTCATTTTAGGATTGCTGATGCAATGGATTATATTAAGATTCAAGTTTACAGGAGAGAGGACTATTTCTTGGCATTTGTATTTTGCCCAGCTAACCTTCTTCGGATACTTTATTCTAGTCCCTGTTTAGTTGTGGTAACGGGTTATCTCCTCCCCAAGTTCCAATCGAGCGATATGGTTGAAATCTAGAAAACAATTCTTCCTTATACCATTTTAAGCTTCGCGTGTTCTGTATGGCTCCTACATGGGGTTTATTCTGATAGGCAAACTTGTCCAAATACTTTTTATCCTTCCAAACACTAAAAGTGGCCATTTGCTTTATGGGAACTTCACCAAATCCCTTGGTGTAAATTAGACCTGGATTATTGTTCAAATAACCTTGGGATTTTGGGACATACCTCCAAAAAGTGAGTAGCAGTCTGGTTTTTATGGTCGCTCGGGTTATAGCCACAATTCGCGGGTTTGAAGCGTCTAGTGTACCGCTTTTCTGAAAGGGATTGCTCCCTGACCATTCCCCACGACTGATGATGTTTTTCAAGTATAAGGTCCAATTCTCTGTTGTGCACTTCTGATAACTGGAAATGAGGTTCGAGGTTTGAAAAAACAACTCGGCATCCTGTTCAGTATTCCAAATTTGAAGCAATGCATAAACACTCCAGTCAGGTCTGGGGTCAAAGTTCTCTTTCCCACTTCCCCAAAGCTTATAAAACTGTAAGCCTTTGACATCTCCGAGTCTTCTATGGGCAAACTGCATCATGCCGAAAGCCCAAACTTTATTCCAAAAACCTTTATATCTAAATAGTGTTATGGTGGTAATCTGAGACATGACTACTCGGATAAAAGCGTGTCCAACAATTCGCGAGTACTTTTGGAATCCCAATCTGCCACACCGTGCTCTTCAACAACAATTTCACCAGCTTTGTTCAATATGAAGGTGGCAGGAATACTTTTTGAACTCAGTAACTCTGGTGTTTTTGATGTCTCAAAATAAACTGGAAGTGCATATCCTTTTTTCTCCAAAAAAGCTACTACCTTCTCCTTTTTGTCATTAGCCACAAAAAAGAAATCTACTTTATCCCCGTAGTCCTCGTACAAATTCACAAAACTGGGCATTTCAGCAACACAGGGAGGACACCATGTAGCCCAAAGGTTCACCACGGTTACCCTATTCTGATAGGATTTGAAGTTTGTTGCATATCCATCAATTCCCACTAAAGACCAGTTGTAATTATCGAGCTCTTTTCGTTCTTCTTTCTGAACAATATCTGCATCAAAAGCAAAAATTCTACCGGCCAAAACCCTTGCATGGAAACCAATTGGAGTAAATAAAATCAGCACAATGGCCAATATCCAAATGAGGTTGCCTATCTGTTCCTTGGACAGTTTCATTTTCATTCTGATACGAGACTATCCAATAAGGTGTACACTTTGGATGTATTCCAATCTGCTATTTTCTTTTTATAAATCACAATATTTCCTGATTTATCAATCAAATAGGAAGAGGGTACTTCACTTGAATCGATGGGCATCTTTTCGCCTATAATCAAATAGGTCACAGGGAAAGTAAATCCTTGTTTTTCCATAAATTCTTCGACTGGAGGTCTATTTTCATTAGTGATGATATAGAAATCCATCTTTCCTTTATACCTGTCATACATTTTTTGGATACTGGCCAATTCAGCTTCCGAAGGCAGTTTCCATGAAGCCCAAAGATTGATAAAAATTACACGTCCTTTTGACTTTTCAAAGTTGAAGAAGTTCCATTCCGCATCCTTTAACTTCCAGTCGTAATCCGTTATTTTTTCCCTCTTTGAAGCTTCAATTACCGGAGGAGAAAAAGAAAATAGTCGATTTAAAAAGATTTTTCCATAATGCCCTAATGGCGTAACAAAAAAGGAAAGGATAAAAAGGATAATTGCAATATTAAGAACGGTCTTCTTACTGATTTTCATCGATAGGGTTTTGGTCAAAAATCAAAGAACTCCTGATATTGACATAACAGGAGTTCTTCATTTATTCACAGCTGTAAATTAAGCATTCTGTTTCTTAATCATATTTAGTGCAGAACCTTCATGGAACCACTCTATTTGTGAAGCGTTATACGTGTGGTTCGCCATAATCGTATCCTTAGAACCATCTGCATGGACTACTTCCAATGTCAATGGCTTCCCTGGGGCAAATTCTGCGATATCCAAGAAATTAAAGGTATCATCCTCCTGAATTAAATCATAATCGTTTTCATTGGCAAAGGTTAGTGCCAACATTCCTTGTTTCTTCAAATTCGTCTCGTGAATTCTGGCAAAAGACTTAACCAAAACGGCAGCTACACCCAAATGTCTAGGCTGCATAGCAGCATGCTCACGGGAAGAACCTTCCCCATAATTATGGTCACCTACTACAATACTTCTTATTCCTTCTTTTTTATAGGCACGTTGGGTGTCTGGTACCGCTCCGTACTCACTCGTCAATTGATTTTTTACAAAATTGGTCTGTTTGTTATAGGCATTTACCGCACCAATCAAGGTGTTGTTCGCAATATTATCCAAATGTCCTCGGTAACGCAACCAAGGTCCAGCCATAGAAATATGGTCTGTGGTACATTTTCCAAAAGCCTTAATCAATAGTTTTACGCCTTGAAGACTTTCTGGAGCAATAGGAACAAACGGTTCTAACAACTGTAAACGTTCCGATGTTGGCGATACAACAACCTGTACCCCACTACCATCTTCTTCGGGAGCAATAAATCCTGCATCCTCAACTGCAAAACCTTCAGGTGGAAGTTCATACCCTCTTGGTTCGTCCAACATGACTTCATCACCATCTTCATTAATAAGCTTATCCGTAACTGGATTAAAGTCCAACCTTCCTGAAATGGCAATAGCTGTTACCAATTCCGGTGACCCTACGAAGGCCAAGGTATTTGGATTACCATCCGCCCTTTTTGCGAAATTTCTGTTGAACGAATGCACTATGGTATTTCGAGGTCCATCTGCGGCCTTATCGCCATAACGGTCCCACATACCAATACAGGGTCCGCATGCATTGGCGAAAACCGTAGCGCCGATATTATTAAACGTATCGATAAACCCATCTCTCTCAATTGTGTAGCGAACTTGCTCTGAACCTGGCGTAATGGTAAACTTGGATTTGGTCTTCAAATTTTTGTCCGCAACCTGTTTGGCAAGAGAAGCGGCACGGGAAATATCCTCATATGAGGAGTTGGTACAAGAACCTATTAATCCCACCTCAACGTTCAAAGGCCAATCATTGGTTTTGGCGGCTTCACTCATTTTGGAAATTGGGGTAGCCAAATCCGGAGTGAAAGGACCATTTAAATGAGGTTCTAAGGTATTTAAATCTATTTCAATGACTTGGTCAAAATACTTTTCTGGATTTTCATAAACCCCGGCATCAGCAGTCAAATGTTCTTTAACGGCTAAAGCTGCATCTGCAACATCTGCCCTATCCGTAGCCCTAAGGTAGCGGTCCATAGATTCGTCATATCCAAAAGTGGAAGTGGTCGCCCCTACTTCTGCACCCATATTACAAATGGTTCCTTTTCCAGTACATGACATGGATGTAGCTCCTTCGCCAAAATATTCAATGATAGCTCCCGTTCCACCCTTTACGGTAAGAATATCAGCAACCTTAAGAATGACATCCTTGGGCGCTGTCCAACCCGAAAGTGTTCCGGTTAACTTAACACCTATTAGTTTTGGAAACTTAAGTTCCCAAGCCATTCCGGCCATTACATCTACTGCATCGGCTCCTCCAACACCTATGGCAACCATTCCCAATCCTCCTGCATTCACGGTATGCGAATCGGTTCCAATCATCATTCCACCAGGAAATGCATAATTCTCCAATACTACTTGGTGAATAATTCCCGCTCCAGGTTTCCAAAAGCCAATCCCATACTTATTGGAAACGGACTCCAAAAAGTCAAAAACCTCATTACTGGTTTCATTTGCTCTTTTTAAATCGGCATCTGCACCAACCTTGGCCTGAATAAGGTGATCACAATGAACCGTGGTAGGAACCGCAACTTTAGGCTTACCCGCATGCATGAACTGCAACAATGCCATTTGAGCTGTAGCATCTTGACAGGCTACCCTATCCGGTGCAAAATCCACATAGTCTTTTCCACGTTGGAACGTTTGGGTTGGTGTGCCCTCCCAAAGATGGGAATACAATATTTTTTCAGCTAAAGTTAGGGGTCTGCCTTCAAGTTCTCGGGCTTTCTCAATACGCTCTCCCATGACCGCGTAAATGCCCTTTATCATCTCAATGTCGAATGCCATTATGGAATTGGGTTTTTAAGGATTTTGTAATTCCGTAAATTTAGTAAAATACCAAGGATTTAGGAATTAGAATAGTACTAAATAAGGGGATATCCTTACAATTACTATAACAATTCTGAGATAATTCTTTCTTCGGAAATACCTTCGGCTTCGGCTTTGTAGTTTTTTAGAATACGGTGCCTTAGTATTCCATAGGCCACAGCTCGAACATCTTCAATATCTGGGGAGAACTTCCCATGTATGGCCGCATGAGCTTTAGCAGCTAAAACCAAATTTTGTGAAGCTCTGGGTCCTGCACCCCAATCAATAAAATTGTTTACAAAGTCGGTAGCTCCATTGATGCCCGGTCTAGTTTTATTCACCAATCGTACTGCATAGTCAATGACGTTGTCTGGAACTGGAATTCTACGCACCAAATGTTGAACCTCAATAATCTCTTCAGCATTAAAAAGGGTTTTTACTTCAACTTCCTCATCATTTGTGGTGGATTTTACTACTTGGATTTCTTCCTCAACGGATGGATATTTCAGTTCAATAGCAAACATGAACCGGTCCAATTGCGCTTCTGGAAGTGGGTAAGTACCTTCTTGCTCTATCGGGTTTTGAGTTGCAAGAACAAAATAGGGTAAATCCAGTTTGAATTGATGACCTGCTATGGTAACCGCTCTTTCCTGCATCGCCTCTAAAAGGGCAGCTTGTGTTTTTGGCGGTGTTCTATTGATTTCATCTGCCAAAATAATATTGGCGAAGATGGGGCCTTTGACAAATTTAAAATTGCGATTTTGGTCCAATACTTCACTCCCTAAAATATCACTGGGCATCAAATCAGGTGTAAACTGGATTCGTTTAAAATCAAGCCCTAGGGTTTTTGCGATAGTATTTACCATCAGGGTTTTGGCCAAGCCGGGCACACCAATCAAAAGGGAATGCCCACCCGTATAAATTGAAAGTAGAATTTGTTCGATTACCTTTTCCTGTCCGACAATGACTTTGGCAATCTCATCTTTAAGGTCTTGATGTTTTTGTACGAGGTTTTCAACCGCGGTAACGTCTGACATACAATTACTCCTTTACCCAGTTGTTTGCAAAATCGCAACCCCTACTATCCTCATCTACATGGATATAGGTGTTTTCAATATGCTCATTCATCCACTTCTTAATAGACTTGAATTGCTTCTCCCGCAATGCCAATTCCTGAATTTTAAGGTAATCTTTGGCAAAATCCGCCTTGTGCTCGTCATAGCGATTGGTAATCTGCATTATTTTGAACTTTGGTGCACCTCCCCTATCGTCGTCCTCCTTGATTGGTCTGGAAATTTCATTGTCCTTTAAGTTTCTAACCTGATTGTACAGCTTGGGGTCCATTTTGGTTAACTCAAACTTGGAATCAAAATTAATGGGATTACGAAGGAGACCCCCATCAAACTTTGTCTCTTTTTCATCTGAAAAATTAAGGGCAGCATCTGCAAAGGTGTATTTCCCATCCAAAATATGCTGTCTAATACTGTCCAATTCCTTCACAGCGGCATCCATAGCACTTTGTGGGATTTCCGGAGCAATCAAAATATGACGAAGGTCCAGTTCTTGCCCTCTTATCTTTTCAATGTAAATAATATGATATCCAAATATTGTCTCAAATGGTTCTGAAATCTCCCCCTCTTGCAGGCTAAAGGCAACATCCTTGAATTCCTTGACGAAGGGTGTTTCTCGGGTCATGCTATAGAATCCCCCTTTGGACTTGGAACCTGGGTCTTGTGAATATAAAATAGCCTTAACGTTGAAACTGGCATCGTTTTCTTCAACATCTTGTTTAATCTGCTTCAGTCTATTAACCACCTTTTGTTTTTCCTCTTCAGGAGCGGTGGGCTGTTTTACGATTTGCGCTATTTCCAGTTCTGCTCCAAAAATAGGGCGCTCATCTTCTGGTATCTTGCTAAAAAATTGACGGACTTCCTCAGGGGTAACTTCAACCCCCTCAACAATTTTGCTCTGCATTTTTTCCGAAAGCATACCTAGTTTGTTGATTTCGAAAAGTTCTTTTCTGAAACTTTCAATATCGGGCTTTTTGTAAAACTTTAGAACCTTCTCCATAGAACCCACCTGGGCCACCAATTGTTGTATTTGTCTATCACTTTGGGCATTTACCTGCTCATCCGATACCAATAAACTATCCTGTACGGCTTGATGGGCGTAAAGTCGGTCCTCCATCAATTTCCCAAGAAGGCTGCATCGACTAAAATCCTCAATAGGAGCACCTTGGCTTTTTAAGTCGATAAGTGTTTTTTCTATATCTGATTCCAAAATCACATAATCCCCAACCACCGCAGAAATACCGTCTAGCTTAAATCTTTGGGTCGGTGGGGTAACAGAATCCGTTTTTGCGGAAAGGGCTACATCTTCTTCTTGAGCGCTCACCGCGGTGATTGCACTCAAAAACATCAACAACAAGAATACATTAATTCGTTTCATATACCTCAAATTCTTTTTTCTGGATAGCTTCGTCAATAATTTCTGTTTTCAATTTTTTTACGTAATCCAATCTTCTTCGGTTGATAATCAGTTGCCGAATTTCCGGCAGGATGTACTCGTAAGGAGCTATATCATTGACTTCCAAAACATCCGTCACCTTTCCCAAATATACCTCTAAGGAATCCTGCAATTCAAAAAATTGTGATTTTTTTAAGTACTCCTCTTCGTTGAACGAAGTAATTGGGGGTATCTCCTCCATTACCCGAGAAGCACTGACCCAAACTGAATCATTAAAATGAATTTTATTGAATTGTACTGCAATAGAGTCCAAATATTCCTTATCCGACGCTGACCAGTCAGCCATTCGTTGTTTTACACCCTCCCTATCCAAAAATTGCGTTGGAATTTCGACAAACCTCAGTTGAACCAATTTTTCACTCAACTTAAAATTCTCCTTTTCCTTTTCATAATAGCTCATCAGTTGATTTCTGGAAATTGAAGTATCCTGAGCATTAAAAACCAGCGCTTCAACATACGCTCGGGTGTATAAATCCGATTTGTAATCGTCTACCAATCTATCAAACTCCGACAACTTTTCCTCTGGGAGATTAATCTTTGATTTGGAAAGCAATAATTGTTTGGAGGCCCAATTGTTTATGTAGTCAGTAACAAAAATGGCACTGTCCTGTTCTGAAATTGAATCATCCAATAACGCAGCCACATCTTCCTTATAAAGAAAAACATCTCCTACCCTGGCCAAGGGTTCCTTCTCTTCGTCCTTCTTGAAAAGACCGTCACAAGAGCTCAGTAGCGCTAGGACAAGAAGGCATACTAAATAGGTTTTTATTCTTTGGAGGCAAAGCATTTGGCAAAAATAAGAATTACGCCCTTCTGCACAAATGGGTTGTATTTTGATTAACAGAATTTGCAGCGTATTCAATTCCAATATTTTAGTACATTCGTATAAAACCAACCCTCTATCTTACTATTTATAGCTTCAACCTTCTTGTAAAAAGAGAAAATACCATCCTTACCACCAAAACGTCATGCAAAAAGTTTTAGACAAAAAAATCAAGTTGATTTGGGATTTTAGAGGTCCTGCAGCGGAAAGAACGGCAGAACACTATCAGAAACACTTGGCCGAATTTGTGGTACTGGAAGAACTAAAATATGACATCACAGGATTTCAACACTTTTCTGATATGCACAGTATAGCCTATTTGGTTGTAGCCGAATTTGAAATGAAGGATATTCGGGATATGTTGCGACCCAATAGAGGAGAAATTTATGAAGAAGATGTTTAGTACAAAGAATAGCCCCATTCAAAAGATTTGTTCCACCTTGGCTGTATGCATACTTCTGATTTCCTGTAATAATTCTACGATGCAAAATCCGCTGGAAAAGGCACTATCTTCTGAAAACCTTAAAATAAAAAAAGTCATGGATAGTTTGGACCAATACGAGGTCCAAATCAGATACACACAGATTGACCGAAAAGGAGATGAGGTTGTTTTTACCGATTTCGATTTTCAGGTAGATGAAAATCATTATTTCTATCCAGCAAGTACGGTTAAGTTTCCAGCAGCTATAGCTGCATTGGAAAAAATCAATGAGATTGACTCCTTGACTATGGAAACCAAATTCTATGTGGAAGGGGATTCCATCGAGACTACTTTTTCAAAGGCCATTTCCGAAATTTTTGCCGTTTCAGATAACGTAGCCAACAATCGACTAGTGGAATTTTTGGGGCAAGACAACTTGAATCAGAGGATAATGGACAAAGGAGTTGGAGAAATTCGGGTGGCCCATCGCCTATCTACATCAAATGCAGATGACTTGGTTACCAAACCATTATTGATTTACCTAAACGATACCACCACAGCAAGCAGTAAACCCATTATCAATACACCGCCTACCCCACTTGCTTTGTCTGCGATAAAGAAAGGGAAGGGCTTTTATGCCTCCGATTCGCTGTATGAAGAGCCCTTTGATTTCGCTTTGAAAAACTATTATCCGGTTTCTAGTCAGCATAATGTGCTTAAGCGGATTATCTTTCCAGAAGCTTTCCCTGAGGAAGAGCGTTTCAATTTAAGTGAATTACAGTCGAAATACCTTAGGGAAGCAATGCATACACTACCAGGAGAATTGGGATATGACAAAACGGAATATTATGACAGTTATGTGAAATTTTTGATGTTTGGAGATAACACCCAGCCCATGCCAGAGTATATAAAGATTTACAACAAAGTAGGGTACGCCTATGGCACGCTAACAGATTGTGCCTACATTCATGATATTAAAAACAACATAGAATTTATGGTCACCGCGACAATCCTAGTTAATAATGATGGTATTTTTAATGATGACGCCTACGAATATGATGAAATAGGCATTCCATTTTTAGCACAATTGGGAAGGGAGCTATATAACATTGAGTTAAATAGAAAAAGATGAAAAAACTGGCCTTTGACGAATTTACGAAGAAGATATATATCAAGGCTCCACTGGAAAAGCTATATGAATATTGGGCCACTTCCGAGGGGATATCTTCATGGTTTCTAAGAAAAGCAGAATACTCCAGCACCGATGGAAGCAAACGAGAACCTTTGGAGAAAATTCAAAAAGGAGACAAATATATTTGGGATTGGCACAACTGGGATATCCTGGCCATGGGAGAGGTGTTGGAAGCAAATGGGAAGGACATACTTGTTTTCACTTTTGAAGGTAGTGTAGTATCCATTACCCTTGAAAACCATAAAAGAGGGGTTTTAGTAACTTTAAGACAGTACAATATTCCCACGGATGACGAAAGCAAACTAAAAGTGCATTATGGATGTAGTAATGGCTGGACATTTTGGTTGGCTAACCTAAAGGCATATGTTGAGCACGGTGTACTTCTTAATGAAACAGATTTGGACCTTACAAACCATCCCTTGGCGGGTTTCGAATTTGTGAACATATAAAAAAAGCACCGCAGAAGCGGTGCTCTTCATCAAAACAAAAAACACTTAGTTGGGCATCACTACATCCTCAATTACATGAATCACACCATTTGATGCAACTACGTCTGTTTTGGCTATCTTGCTATAATTCCCATTGGCATCTTTCAAATAAATTCCTCCGTTTCTATTCATAGCAGTTAATTTCCCTCCGTTCAAAGTGGTCAATTCAACTTTGCCTTTCCCCTTTTTAAGGGCGTTTACAACATCGGTGGCCATAAGATTACCTGAGACCACATGATAGGTCAAAATAGCAGATAGCTTTTCCTTGTTGGCTGGCTCCAAGAGAGAGTTAAGAGTTTTTGAATCTATTTTGGCAAAACCAGAGTTTACCGGCGCAAAAACGGTAAAAGGTCCTTCACCTTTAAGGGCTCCTACCAAATCGGCCGCTTTAACTGCAGTTACCAAAGTGGAAAAGTCATCCACAGAAGCTGCTATGTCCACAATATCTTTTGACTTTTGAGCTGTGGTTTGCTGTACAAATAGGAATAATGCTAATGTTGAGATAATAAAAATCGCTTTTTTCATTTTAAATTGATTTAACTGTTATTAATTCTTTTTGGCGCGCTTTTCACTTCTATGTACACCCAAGTTCTACTCTTGGATGAAGTCCGTCTTTTTTTATCATATCTTTAACACAGTCTATGGGAGCCGACTTCAGGGACATACAACTCATTGAACGCTTATCCAATGGTGATAAGGCCGCACTATATCAGTTGTATGACAAATATTCGGGAGCCTTATATGGGGTGATTTTACGGATGTGTCAAAATGATTCGGACGCCCAAGACCTACTACAAGAAACCTTTGTCAAAATTTGGACAAACATTGCTAAGTATGACGCTTCAAAAGGGCGATTTTATACTTGGGCCTATAGAATTGCGAGAAACACAACATTGAATTCGCTCCGAAGTAGAAATGACCTCATCCAAAATGATGATTTAAGTGTATATGAAACAAAGGCCTCCGATGAAAGTAAGCAGGAAGACACCTTGTTAAAGGGTTCGCTTCAAAAACTGGAACCGCATCATCAAAAAGCGATTGCGCTGGTCTATTATCAAGGATATACCCATCAAGAGGCCCATGAAGTCATGGGAGTACCACTTGGGACGTTCAAATCCTATATTAGACAGGCATTGAAACAGTTACGAAAAACCTATGCCAATGAGATGATTTGGTTATGTTTTATTTTTGAAACAATGGCATGATGGAAAAGAAAAGGATATTGGAAGATGGGCTTTTGGAACAGTATCTCACTGGAGAACTGCCTTTGGAAGACCAATTAATGGTGGAGAAAGCCTTGGATGAAGATACAAGCTTAAAAGAACAGTTTGACCAATTGGAAGCTGATTTTGAAAAGATGGCTTTTGAACAGGCTATTGACCCGCCCGTCAACGTGAAAAACCGTTTGGTTGATAGTATTGATAAAACTCCTGAGAAAACCAAACGGAGTCCTGTATGGATTGCAGCAAGTTTTGCCCTGCTTTTTGGCCTTACTACGTTTTGGATGTACACCCAATGGCAAAAAGCGGAGCAAAATTTCAATATTCTGGAACAACAGACAACCAATCTTAAGAAACGTTTGGATGTGCTTGAACAAGAGTATACACTTACTTCAACACAATTGAGCCAAATTAACGGACCCAATGTGATTCCTTTGGTTTTGTATGGTAATCAAAAATCGCCGGAGGCTAAATTGGTTGCCTATGTCGACCATAACCGCAAAATAGTCATAGTCAACTCTCAAGGATTACCCACCCTTCCTGATTCGCATACCTATCAAATGTGGAGTGATGTAGATGGGGAAATGATAAACATGGGAACTTTGGCACCAACCCAGGAACTTATTCCATTGAAGTATATTGAAAAAGCGGAATCTTTAAATATCACTATTGAACCGGCAGGTGGAAATGACCATCCCACCGTTGAAGAACTGATTTCGGCTGCCCCTCTATAAAGTAGGTTCCCCATAAAGGTCAAAATCTGAGGCATCCGTAATCTCTACATCTACAAATTCCCCTATTTTGACATAATGCTTAGTGGCGTCTATTAAAACTTCGTTGTCCACGTCCGGTGAATCAAATTCCGTTCTACCAACAAAATGGCTCCCTTCCTTTCTATCGATGATACACCTAAAGGTTTTGCCAATTTTTTCCTGATTCAATTCCCATGAAATCTGGGATTGCACTTCCATTATTTCATTGGCACGTTCCTGTTTCACTTCCTCAGGCACGTTATCTTCCAAAGTAAATGCATGGGTGTTTTCCTCATGGCTATAGGTAAAGCATCCCAAGCGTTCAAAACGCATTTCACTAACCCATTCCTTTAGGGTTTCATAATCCTCTTCGGTTTCTCCTGGATACCCCACAATAAGGGTTGTTCGAATGGCCATTTCCGGAACTGCAGACCTGAAATCTTTCAAAAGCTGTGTTGTCTTAGCCTTTGTTGTGCCTCTTCGCATGCTTTTTAGAATGGGGTCCGCAATGTGTTGAAGCGGTATATCGATATAATTGCAAATTTTGGGCTCTGCCTTCATTACTTCCAATACATCCATAGGAAAACCAGTTGGAAAAGCATAATGCAAGCGAATCCATTCAATACCATCGACTTTTGCTAAGCTTTGAAGAAGTTCGGCCAGGTTACGCTTTTTATACAAATCCAACCCATAATAGGTAAGGTCCTGTGCAATTAGAATAAGTTCTTTGACACCATCTGCCGCCAACTTTTCGGCTTCAGTAACCAACTCTTCAATGGGCTTGCTCTTATGTTTACCCCGCATTAAAGGAATTGCACAAAACGAACAAGGTCGGTCACATCCTTCTGCGATTTTTAAATAGGCATAATTTTTTGGCGTAGTGGTTAGTCGCTCACCAATAAGTTCATGCTTATAATCCGCTCCCAGGGCTTTTAACAGGTTCGGTAAATCACTGGTCCCAAAATATTGGTCAACATTGGGAATTTCCTTTTCCAAGTCCGGTTTGTAACGCTCGCTCAAACATCCCGTCACAAAAACCTTATCTACTTCACCTTGTTCTTTTCGGTTGACGTACTCCAAAATGGTGTTAACACTTTCTTCCTTGGCATTGGCGATAAATCCACAGGTATTGATGACCACCACATTTCCCTCTTCTTCATGAACTACTTCTTTCTGGTTGGCACGAAGCTGTCCCATGAGCACCTCAGAATCATAGACATTTTTGCTACAACCTAAGGTTACCACATTGATTTTGTTCTTTTTACGCGTTTTTGTTCGCATGCCTTTTCAAATGGAGTGCAAAAATACGATATGGGCCGGCAATACATCGATTTGCTTGCATAATTTTCCCATTAACGCGTTAAACTTTTTATAAGACCCTTAGTCCAAAATGAAACTCATAGCTATGAAACCAACATTGATTCCACTAATTCTTCTTTGTTTTTTGGGAATTTCATGCTCATCAGACTCCAACGATTCTGATATGCCAAACAATGAGCTTCCCGATTTGACCAACCTCTATTTTCCGCCGTCACAATCTGTCGACTGGGAAACTGTTTCTGCCGCCCAATTAGGCTGGAACACAGAAAGTGAGCAGGACTTACGGGATTTTTTGGATGAAAAAAACACCAAGGCGTTTATCATTACCAAAGGGGGAAGAATTGTTGTTGAATGGTATTTTGATGAGCATACTCAGAATACAAGTTGGTATTGGGCCTCTGCAGGAAAAACATTGACCGCATTTACGGTAGGCATTGCACAAGAAGAGGAATTTCTGGATATAGACAATAAATCTTCTGACTATTTAGGTGAGGGGTGGACCTCCACTCCCTTAGAAAAGGAAAACCTGATTACCGTATGGCATCAATTAACTATGACCAGTGGAATGAATGCACTACAGTTTGATTGCTTGACCCCAAATTGCTTGACTTTTGTGGCCGATGCCGGCACACGATGGGCCTACCACAACGGACCTTATACCTTGTTGCAAAGTGTGGTTTCCAACGCTACGGGGATGGAATGGTCAGCGTATTTTAATGAAAGACTCCGGAACAAAATTGGAATGGATGGATTCTGGCTTTCTACCAATAGCCTTAACAATGTATACTTCAGTACGGCAAGAAGTATGACCCGGTTTGGCATTTTAAACTTGAACAATGGAGTTTGGAACGGAGAGGTAATTTTAGGGGATAATGATTTCAAAAGTGCTATGATCAACACCTCGCAAGATCTCAACAAATCTTATGGTTATTTATGGTGGTTGAATGGCAAGGACAGTTATCGTGCGCCTGCCAGTCAAATCGAATTTTCTGGGGAACTTATTCCTAACGCACCAGCAGATACCTTTGCTGGATTAGGCAGGGATGACCAAAAACTCTATATTATCCCTAGTATGGAATTGGTCATTGTCCGTATGGGAGAAGATGCTGGAGAAGCGCTTTTGGGTCCCTCCAGTTTTGACAATGAGTTATGGCAATATCTAAACGCCTACATCAATTAGGTTAGTCCATATACCCACTTGGTATTTTCCGAACTTTTAAGGCATTTTCGTAGGCCATACCCAAATCGTATAGTTTGGCTTCCTGAAACTGTTTGGCGATAAAGGTCAAACTTATGGGCTCCCCTGAAGGTTTATATCCCATAGGAATTGTTAATGCTGGATATTTTGCCACGGCAGCAAATCCTGCATGATAGTTATTAATGGATAGGATGGCATCCAAATCATGTTCATCTAAAGCTTCGTTAAAATACTTTCTACCATTTGCCTGTAATGTCTTTTTGATTTCCATAAGACCCTCAGCAGTTGTCGAATCTGCCAAAATCCCATCCAAACGTGCTTGTCCGTAGGGAATTCTAACCAAAGTATCCTGAAGGTTAAAAGCCACCACATCTGCTACATCCTTTACGGCAACAGCTTGGGTGTCTTTCACGTGATTTTGAATATAGGTAGGCAAATCGTTTTTCATATCAATGTTTAGAATGCTCAAAAAACCATCCATTTCCACTTGTGGGGGTTCAAAGGCAACAATCGTAGCACCGGCGTCTTCCATTTTTTCAATCGTAGTTTTATAGATTGAATCACTTTCCATAAGGTTTTTGAAAGCACCAAACCGTTTTCCTTTTAATGTGCTTTCCTCTTCATTTTGATACCAGCCCTTTTCCCAGCCTGTCAATACTGATGCATCATCAGCCTTATCATATCCCATCATGGCATCCAATAGAATAGCATTGTCAATCACATTTTTGGTCATCGGCCCAGGGGTATCCAATGTACTGGAAATCGGTACGATTCCCGTCCTACTCAGAAGTCCAATAGTTGGTTTTAATCCAACCACCGAATTTTGACTAGAAGGTGACAAAATAGAGCCGGAGGTTTCCGTACCCACGGCGGCAATGGCATAGTTTGCTGCAACAGAGGTGCCACTGCCCGAACTTGAACCTCCTGACTCAAATACTCTACGTCCATATGGGTTTAGCGTTTGTCCCCAAATCGCACTATAACCCACAGGACATCCACCACATAAAAAATAAGCCCATTCACTAAGGTTCACTTTTCCTAAAATAAGAGCACCCTTTTCTTTTAAGCGGTCCACGATAAAAGCATCATTTGTGGTGTTATCTTTAAGAGCCAAGGCACCAGCTGTGGTCTTCATTTCATCTGTTCCAATGTTATCCTTTAAAAGAATGGGCATTCCATAAATTGGATGATGCCCTTCCGCACTGGCATCCAAGGCCCTAGCCTCTTCCAAAACCTTAGGGTTAATCGCAATTATGGTATTCAAAGTGGTTCCGTTATCCAACTCGTACTTATAAATGCGATGGAGATAGAACAATACCAATTGTTCATAGGTCAACTTTCCCTTTGAAATATGTTCTTGAATTGTCGGAATACTTTGTTCCAAAATCAAAGATTTCAAGCCCGTGTAGGTAACGCTATCCATTTTAGAAACCTCATCAAACAAGGGTGTAAAGGTTTCATTCTTATCCCATACCTTGGACTGAATAAGCTTAAAACGCATTCTAGCGACTTCGTGCTCTGCATTGGCGGCTACCTCAGAAGAATCATTATAGGGTTGCCATAAGATTACCTCCTCCTTGGTTTCCGTTGATTTGACTTCCTGTTTACAAGCTGCCAGGGCTAACAGAGCTACAACAGAAAAAATGAAACGTTTCATTGATTTTTTAAAGAGATATTCCATGATTTACTATTCTTTTGGTTCATAAGGACCATTTCATTCTTATTTTGTTGGTTGGCAAAAGCCGTTGATTTTTCTTAGGAGCCTATTATTACGCCCTATGTTTTTCCTTTACATCTTAAAGAATGAATCCACAAATTCATACTTATTGAAAACTTGAAGGTCCTCAATACCCTCTCCCACTCCTATATATTTTACTGGAATTTGAAACTGGTCAGAAATTCCAATGACTACGCCTCCCTTTGCGGTGCCATCCAATTTTGTAACTGCCAAACTTGTAACTTCAGTGGCCTTAGTAAATTGTTTGGCTTGTTCAAAGGCATTTTGCCCAGTAGACCCATCCAATACCAATAGCACATCATGGGGTGCGTCGGGTACTACTTTTTGCATGACCCGTTTTACTTTGGAAAGCTCATTCATTAAGTTGACCTTATTATGAAGGCGACCAGCCGTGTCGATTAAAACCAAATCCGCATTTTCGGCCACTGCCGAATTCAAGGTATCAAAAGCCACAGAGGCAGGGTCACTACCCATTTTTTGTTTCACAATGGGAACATCTACCCTCTCGGCCCAGACCTGAAGCTGGTCAATAGCTGCCGCTCTAAACGTATCTCCGGCACCTAAAACAACTTTTAAGCCTTGATTTTTAAATTGATGTGCCAACTTTCCAATGGTTGTGGTTTTTCCAACGCCATTCACACCCACTACCATAATCACATAAGGCTTTTTATCCTCTGGGATAGCAAATTGGGTTTCCTCGCCCACATGCGTTTCAGACAATAAACCTGCTATTTCCTCCCGTAATATCGCATTGAGTTCTTCTGTGCCCATGTACTTATCTCGGGCTACCCGCTCTTCAATACGCTCAATGATTTTTAATGTAGTGTCGACTCCAACATCCGAAGTGACTAGAACTTCTTCAAGATTATCCAGTACCTCATCATCTACTTTGGATTTTCCAGCAACAGCCTTGCTTAGCTTTCCAAAAAAACTGGTTTTGGATTTCTCCAAACCTTTATCCAAAGTGTCTTTTTTATCTTTTGAGAAGATATTTTTAAACAAACTCATATGTATTCCGCTACAAGTCTCAAAGATAGGAAAGTAAGGGGAGTTTTGTTAAAACTATTACTTTCAGTTTGGTGTATTTTGAAACTAAATTCCATAAAAAAAGCCGCCAAATGGCAGCTTTTGTTTTCGTACAAGAAAATGTTGAACTTATTTTTTGTTCAACCAGTCGTTTACCAATTCTGGCGCCATAACAGACTCAACGAATGTGTAGGCTCCTGTTTTGGGAGACTTCACCATTTTTATGGCCTTGGTCAACCTTTTTGATGATGATTGTAGTGTTGCTACCGTTTTCTTTGCCATGGCTTATCCTATTTTATCTCTTTATGAATGGTCATACGCTTCAAAATAGGATTGAATTTTTTGATTTCCATCCTATCCGGCGTATTCTTTTTGTTCTTTGTAGTAATATAACGTGATGTACCGGGCATACCAGAGTTCTTATGCTCCGTACATTCCAAAATAACCTGAATTCTATTTCCTTTCTTTGCCATTTTTCTTCAATATTACTTTTTGGAATTGATATCCTTAAGAACGGCTGATATACCTTTCTTATTGATGATTTTCAACCCTCTGGAAGATACGTTCAGAGTAACCCAACGATCTTCTTCAGGAATGTAAAATTTCTTTTTGGAAATATTTACATCAAATCTTCTCTTGGTTTTATTGATGGAAAAGGAAACATTGTTTCCGAACATCACCTTCTTTCCTGTTACTTCACAAACTTTAGACATCTCCCTAAACTTTTGAGTGATTTTATTGAGGCTGCAAATTTATAGCATTTTACTGGGACGGACAAAATTCTTTTTCAGAATTTTAAAATTTCCTTCCAAAGCATTTCGAATGCCTTATTTACCGACTTTTTCACGATACGTTCCCGGTGATTTCCCATGGTAAATTTCTCCGCAAATGTACGTTCTGGGGTGCTAATGGCAATAAAAACGGTACCAATATCTTCGTCTGAATCTCCTTTACTTGGGCCGGCATTCCCTGTGGTAGCTACGGCGAAGTCGGTGTTGAGCATATTCTTCGCGTTTTTGGCCATGGCCACAGCAACCTGTTCACTTACCACAGAATGTTCTTCTACCACTTCCGCAGGAACTCCCAACAGGTTTATCTTGGCCTCAGTGGCATAACTAACCACCGTACCCTTAAAGTAGGCGGACGCCCCTGGAATGGAAGTTAGCTCTTCCGCAATTCGACCACCCGTAAAGCTCTCCGCAGTGGCCAAGGACATTTTCTTTTCCGTCAATAAATTAGCTACTTGTTCTTCTATGGCTCCATCATCCTCCATACCATAGTAAATATCATTAATCAAAGGACGTACCTGTTCAATTTTTTCCTTTATTTCCTTTTCCAACTCTGCCCGGTCCATTCCCTTAGCTGTTAATCTTAGCCGAACCCTTCCCAAATTGGGGAGATAGGCCAGTTTGATATGGTTTGGCAAACTATTTTCCCAATTTTCGATTCTCTCTGCTATCGCGCTTTCACCCAGACCATAGGTCAACAAGGTGGTATGAATAATTTGAGGTCTTTTATAGGTTTCGATTACCTTGGGCAAAACCTGGTCCAATATCAAACGTTTCATTTCAAACGGAACACCGGGTAGGGAAACAAAAGCGGTATCTTCCTTTTTTAACCACAATCCAGGAGCGGTGCCATAAGCGTTATGAAGAATGGTTGCTTTTGAAGGTACCAAAGCTTGTTTTCTATTCAAATCGGAAATGGGTGTGGAAATATACTTTTTGAACAACTCCTCAATGTGCTCTAGTACGTTTTCATTTCGCACCAATGTATCCTCAAAAAACTCACATAAAGTGTTTTTGGTGACATCATCCTTGGTTGGCCCCAATCCACCGGTGAGAATCACCAATGAAGACCTGCTGAAAGCCTCATGTAAGGATTTCAAAATATGCTCTCGGTCGTCTTGTACAGAAGTAATTTGATAAACGGCAACCCCAATTTTGTTGAGTTCTTTAGCAATAAAAGCAGAATTGGAATCCACTATTTGCCCAATGAGGATTTCGTCCCCAATGGTAATGATCTCAGCTTGCATTTATAAGTTGAAGTCTTTTTGCAGCTCCGCAATAACCTGAAGTATGTCTTTTTTCAGATTTGGAAATTTTCCCTCTATTTCCGACATATGGCCTGATGTTTTTCCTAAGGTCTCTATTTCAAGAGCAGTGGCCCGGGCATGTTCCATACCTAAAAGGTCCACATTGGGTTTTATTTTATGAGCCAGCTTGTAAATGTTCTCGTAGTCCTTACTTCCAATCGCGTTTTCCAATCCCTCCAAATCCGCAGGCACTTCTTCCAAGAAAACGGATACCACAGAGGTCACGAAGTCTTGGTCGCCTTCTGCCATTTCATTAATCTTATCGAGGCTGTAAATCATTATTTTACGTTTATAGCGAACATTTCTTCGCCTTCAAGTGTACCAGAAAGGTAATCATTTGGACTTACTTTACCAACACCAGCTGGAGTCCCGGTGAACAAAATATCCCCCTTTTTAAGCATAAAATAGGTGGATACATATGAAATAAGCTCGTCTATCTTCCACAACATCAGGGATGTATCGCCGTTTTGTACTTTTTCCCCATTTTTTAACAAGGAAAACCCCAGTTTGTCAACATTTTCGTACTTGTTTTTTGATATCCACTTACCTACCACCGCTGCTCCATCAAAGCCCTTGGCTTTTTCCCAAGGTAATCCCTTTTGCTTGAGTTGGGATTGTAAATCCCTTGCGGTAAAATCAATTCCCAATCCAATTTCATCGTAATACACGTGCGCAAACTTTTTAGAAATATGTTTCCCTACCTTTTTGATTTTAACCAAAACCTCTACCTCATAATGTATTTCGTTGGAGAATTCTGGAATATAAAAATCCTGTTCTTTCGGTAAAATGGCTGAATCCGGTTTAATGAAAACCACGGGTTCAGTAGGTCTCTCATTCTGCAGCTCCTCAACGTGTGCGGCATAGTTTCTTCCAATGCAAATCAATTTCATCTTCTGATGACAGTATTTAGGAAAGTTTGTTATTAAGCTTACTGAGTTTAATTTGGGTCAGTACCTTCTTGGTATACAATGGAAAGTCGGCATTCAAAATCCAACCAAAATAGCCTGGCTCGGCAGCAAGCACTTCATCCACGGTTTTTCCTTTATGCTTACCAAAGGTGAAAATCGGTTCTTTTTGCTTATTAACTCCGATGAACCCAGCAAAATCCAGGGATTGTTTACGGGTTGTAAATTCAGAGAGCTTTTTCACATTGTTTTCCAGTTCGGGGTATCTTTCCAATTGTGCTTTCAGTACTTCGTACGTTGCTTCCGTGTCCGCAGCAGCACTATGGGCATCCGTTAATTCTTTGTCACAATAAAACTTGTAGGCGGCACTAAGTGTTCTTTTCTCCATTTTATGAAATATGGTCTGTACATCTACGGAGACCATGTGCTTCATATCGAAATCCACATCAGCACGAAGCATTTCCTCCGCTAAAAGAGGAATATCAAATCGGTCGGAATTGAATCCCGCCAAATCACTATCCTTAATCATTTTATAAATCTCCTTGGATAATTGTTTAAAGGTGGGTTCATTGGCTACTTTTTCATTTGAAATTCCATGAACTTCAACTACCTCAGGAGGAATAGGCATCTCTGGGTTGACTAGCCAAGTTTTACTTTCCTTATTTCCATTTGGAAATATTTTCAGAATGGAGATTTCAACGATTCTATCGGAAGCCACATTAGTCCCGGTGGTCTCCAAATCAAAAAAGCAGATGGGTTTAGAAAGGTTCAGTTCCATAATTTGGGTGTTATTTAGATTTGGAAAATAGCCAAGGTAATAAATCTGGCTCTGCAAAGGCATTATCCCAACTGTTGTGACCTACTCCCTTGTACACGGTGTATTTTACATTGATTTTTTGATTGCCCATGGCCTCAACCATATCGGCTGAATACTTTTCTGGAACTACATTGTCCGCATCGCCATGAAATACCCACCAATCCAATTTCCTAAGTCGTTTGCTTATTAAAGGGTTTGCTCCTCCACAAATAGGAAAGGCCGCTGCAAACATTTTTGGGTTTCGGCGAACTAACTCAAAAGTGCCCATACCACCCATTGATAACCCACCAACGTAAATCTGGGATTTATCTATTTTATATTCCTTTTTTAGTTGTTTTAACAAGCCTTCCAAAAGTAACATGTCGTCCGTAGGTTCAGCATCCTCAAAAAATATGAATTCCCTATCTGGAAAGTCTCCCTCCACGTCTATTTTAGACCAAGAGCTTTCGGCAGCACATTGTGGAAATACCACAATAGCTTGATACGCATTCCTGATATCTTTTTTTAAAAAGAGTCCAGAACCGTGAACCAATTGTGCCTCATTATCATCGCCACGTTCTCCGGAACCATGTAAAACAAGAATTAGGGGATACTTCTTTTTTGGGTTAAAGTCTTTTGGCAATAGAATACGATACGGCATTATCTTACCATCCTTTTCAAAATTCTTTTTCAAGTAAGCTGACGTATCCTGAGCCATTGTATTAGTGATTAGCAGCAAAAAAGCCACTAAAAAGAGTGGAGCAGATAACTTCATGATTGATGATGTGTTTAGGCCCCTAAGTTAAGAAAGTCTAGAGATTGAAAGGGTTATTTGGGTTAGATTTCCCTATTAATATCCCATGCCTCCAAGTAATCGGCAACAGTTTTGACGAACATTCCTCCCAAAGCTCCATTTACCACCCTGTGATCATAACTGTGTGAAAGGAACATTTTGCTTCGGATACCGATATATTCTCCTTGGTCTGTTTCAATAACAGATGGAATTTTGCGGATGGCTCCAAGAGCCAAAATCCCTACCTGCGGTTGATTTATGATTGGAGTCCCAAAAACACTTCCAAAAGTACCCACATTGGTAACTGTGTAGGTTCCATCTTGAATTTCGTCTGGTTTTAATTGGTTGTTTCTAGAACGATTCGCCAAGTCATTTACCATCTTGGCCATACCTACTAGATTTAGTTGGTCTGCATTTTTAATTACGGGCACAATAAGGTTTCCGTCGGGCAAGGCAGCAGCCATTCCCAAATTAATATTCTTCTTTTTAATGACGTTATCCCCTTCCAAGGAGATATTCATCATGGGATATTTTTTAAGTGCCACAGCAACCGCTTCCATAAAAATGGGCGTAAATGTCAGTTTCTCTCCTTCCCTAGCCTCGAATTCCTTTTTTACCTTGTTTCTCCAATTTACGACCTTGGTTACATCAACCTCAACAAAACTTTGAACATGGGCCGAAGTGGTAATGCTATCCACCATATGTTTGGCAATGAGCTTACCCATCCTGGTTAGTGGAATCAACTCATCCCCACCGGAAACAACGGTTTTTGGCGTTTCAGCTGGAGCAGATGGCTTTTTGGCCACTTTATTTTCAGCAGTCGGCTTGGCCTTTTCAACAATTTCTATGGGTTTTACCGCTGGTTTTGCCACACCGTTCGAGGAGCGGCTCTCAAGATAGGCCTTGATATCATTTTTGGTAACCCTTCCTTCTTTTCCAGTACCTACAATGGCCTCCAATTCCTCCATGGAAATACCCTCTTCCTTAGCAATGTTCTTTACTAAAGGAGAGTAGAAGCGTTCCGAAGCTGTAAAATCGGGGGTAGGCGCACTAACACTTTCCTGAATTTGACTGATTTCCTCTTCCAAAACGGCAGCTGGCACAACTTCTTCTTCAACCTCATTCACAGTTTCTTCCACATCAGGTGCTTCAGTGACTTCTGGCGCATCACCGTCCAACTGTATAACGGCAACAACCTCACCAACCTTAATCACATCATCAACGTCAAATCTTTTTTCAAGTAAAACCCCTTCCACTTCACTAGGAACTTCAGAATCCACCTTGTCCGTAGCAATTTCAAAAACGGCTTCGTCCATTTCGATGGTATCCCCCACTTCCTTCAACCAGGTTGTCAAGGTTGCCTCGGCAACACTTTCTCCCATTTGCGGTAACTTTAATTCAAACTTTGACATATCTACTTAACGTACTAACGCTGATTTCTATTTTGCAAAAATACTAAAGAAATTGACTTTTTTTTATGTTTTATTTATTAAATGGTCGTTAAATCAACCTGCTTTTATCGAATTTTCAAAAGGCACTCGATTTAGGATGCTTCGCCCCAAGGTAACCTCATCCGCATATTCCAACTCATCCCCAACAGAAATTCCCCTCGCTATGGTTGAAGTAATGACATCCAATTTTTCCAATTGTTTGTAAATATAAAAATTGGTGGTATCACCTTCCATGGTAGAACTCAACGCAAAAATAAGTTCCTTTACCTCACCTTTTTCTACCCTTTTTACCAGAGAAGCAATATTCAGGTCTTGTGGACCAACTCCCTCCATGGGTGATATTTTGCCTCCGAGGACATGATAGAGTCCCTGGTATTGCGAAGTGTTCTCGATGGCCATTACATCTCGAACATCTTCAACCACACAAACCAATGTTTTATCCCGTTTTGGGTTGGCGCATATCTCGCAGATTTCGGTATCTGAAATGTTGTGGCAACTCTTGCAAAAATTCACCTCATCTTTTAGTTTAGTCAAAGCTTGTGACAAGTTATGTGTCCGTTCCTCCGGCTGTTTTAAAAGGTGCAGCACCAATCGCAGGGCGGTACGTTTGCCAATTCCAGGGAGTTGGGACATTTCGTATACTGCATTTTCCAAAAGTTTCGATGAAAATTCCATAGCTGCCAACAAAGTAGCAAAATTACAATTTTAGGTTTACCAATTTACTTTTGTACTTTGCAATGTAAACCAGATTAATGTCCGCATTACAGATTCTACTGCTCATTGGTGCCTATTTTGGGGTATTGATGTTGATTTCCTACTTCACTGGCAAAAACGATTCCAATACTGATTTTTTTAAGGCAGGTAGACAATCCCCTTGGTATGTTGTCGCTTTTGGAATGGTTGGCGCTTCCTTGTCCGGGGTAACTTTTATATCGGTTCCTGGTTGGGTGGAGGCATCCCAGTTTAGTTATATGCAAGTGGTATTAGGATATTTGGTAGGCTATTTTGTGGTGGCTTATGTTCTCTTGCCTATTTACTATAAGTTCAATTTGACTTCCATTTATGAATATTTATTGGACCGATTTGGAGTAGTAAGTCATAAAACGGGGGCTTTTTTCTTTTTTATCTCCAGGGTGTTGGGAGCCTCCTTTCGTTTGTTCTTGGTAGCCATTGTACTTCAGCAGTTTGTTTTTGACGATTTGGGTGTTCCCTTTGAGTTGACCGTGGTACTTTCCATTCTGTTGATTTGGATTTATACCAACAAGGGAGGTATAAAAACCATTGTTTGGACCGATACATTGCAAACCTTGTTTATGATTCTGGCCGTTGTGCTTTCCATTATTCTCATCAATAGGGAGTTGGATTGGAGTTTTGGTGAGTTTTTGGTTTCCAGCGAATTAAAAGCCTACAACCAATTCATTTTTGTAGATAGCTTTTTGGACCGTAATCATTTTGTAAAGTCTTTTGTTGGGGGGATGTTCGTGACCATTTGTATGACCGGGTTGGACCAAGATATGATGCAAAAGAACCTAACCTGTAAGAACTTGAAGGATGCTCAAAAAAATATGGTCTCCTTCAGCTTTGTATTGGTTGGCGCCACCTTTCTTTTTATGCTTCTTGGGGCCTTGTTGTTTATCTACGCCTCCAAAAATGGAATTTCTATCCCCTTGATGGATGGCGAACCTAAATCTGACCTTCTTTTTCCAGAAATAGCCTTGAACAGTGGGCTTGGGTTGGCTTTGGCGATAACCTTTATGTTAGGTCTTATTGCCGCAGCATATAGTAGTGCAGATAGTGCACTTACCTCACTTACCACCTCTTTTTGTGTTGATTTTTTAGATATAGAGAAACGAGAAGAAGTCCAACAAAAAAAGTTGCGGAAAAGGGCACATATTGGTATGAGCATCCTCTTGATTTTGGTCATCATCGCTTTCAAATACATTTTAAGTAGAAATGTGATTGATAGCCTTTTGATTGTAGCTGGATATACCTATGGCCCTCTTTTGGGATTATTTGCATTTGGAATATTTACCAAACACAAGATAAATGATAAGTATGTATGGATTGTTTGTGGTCTATCCGTAGGCATAATCGCATTTCTGGGTAGTTTGGACCCCAAATATCTAGGAGGCTATGTAATTGGCTACGAGCTGCTACCGCTTAATGGTCTCTTGACCTTTTTGGGACTTCTTCTGATACGGAAAAAGACGACTTAATATTGACCAGTAGCCAACATAACCAGAGTACAAGCAATCTCTACTTCAATATTATTTTCCCTTAAAAGGTTCTGGAATTCAGGATTCTCCGTTCCAGGATTGAAAATTACTCGTCGAGGATTCAGATTAAGAATAGATTGATAGTATTTCTTTTGTCTTTGGGGGTTTAGATAAAGAGTTATGGTATCAATATCTTGAAAATCAACTAGGTTGTTGGTTATTGGTATTTCCCCTACGTTGCCGGGTCGAATTCCAAAGGCTACTGTTTCTATTTTGTTTTGAACCAAACGATGAATGGCTAGATTGCTGTAGCGACCTGGATTAGGTGATGCCCCAAAAACGAGTGTCTTTTTCATTTGTTAATTTAAGTGTTAAACTAATTTAATAGATGTAACGAATCAAAAAAAAACTCGTCTATTTACAAATAAATTTAATCGTTGATAAGACTGTATTTTTTATAGTTAATGGTTAGTGTTTAGTATAGCTTATCAATGAACAAACCCCGGTAGACCATTCTTCTTGGTAACCGGGGTTCTTTTTTTACACTTAAATTAAAATTGAAAACCCTTCAATTTTGTAAGGTAATAGCACGGGGTACGCTTAGTTGTAATTAAAGGCCCAACCTATCTAGAAAGCTCTCCTTAAAGCTTTCCCCTATTGGAATCCGAACATCGTCAATGACAATTTTACTGCGTTGAATGGATTTAATTTTACTAATGTTCACTACAAAAGATTTATGTACCCGCATAAACTGTTCTATGGGTAGTTTTGTTTGGATTTCCTTAAAACTCATTAGGGTTAATATGGGCTTTGGATGTTGAGTATGGATTTTTAAATAATCTTTCAAACCTTGGATATATTTAATATCCTCCATATTTATTTTTACACTCTCATATTCCGACTTGACAAAAAGGAATTTATTGGTATTCCCGGAGTTTCCTGAAGATGGGCTTACATTTTCATTGCCCCTACTGGAAAGGCTATTAAATTCCATCAACTTTTTTACCCTGTTAATCGCCTTTATAAAACGGACAAATGGAATTGGCTTAACCAAATAATCCGCTGCATTCAGGTCAAATCCTTGAATGGCATATTGCGGATAAGCCGTTGTGAACACGAAATGGGGTTTGTGGTCTATGGACTTAATAAAATCTATCCCATTGATTTGAGGCATTTCGATATCCAAAAAAACCAAATCAATTTTTTCTTTAGACAATAACGTAGTGGCCTCAAACGGGTTGGTAAAACACCCCACAACGTGTATTTCGCCCAAATCTTCGCAATACGACTTAAGAACACCGATTGCTAAGGGCTCGTCATCTATAATTATACATCGTATCATGCCAATTGTAATTCAAGATTAACCGTATAAAATCCATCATCTTTGGTAATCAACATACTGTGTTCCTCAGGAAACAGTATCTCTAACCTATTTTTAATATTCTCCAACCCTATTCCCGAACTTTCCAAGTCTTTTTTATAGGGACCAATTTTATTAACCACCTTAAAAAACAAGGTTTCAGAAACTATTTTCAAGCTAATATCAACATAGGTGCCTCCCTGAAAATCCGTGCCATACTTAAACGCGTTTTCAACAAAAGGAACCAATAATAGAGGAGCAATCAACTTATCGTCGTACTCTCCTGAAATTCTTAATTTGACATTCTTACTATCGGATAAACGTAGTATTTGAAGTTGCACAAAATTCTTGATGTAATCTATCTCTTTAGTAAGAGGAACCAATTCCTTTTTTGCTTCATAGATCATATATCGCATCAATTCTGATAGGGTAATGACCGCATGGGGAGCTTCTGATGACTTGTCCCGAACCAGACTATAAATACTGTTCAACGAATTAAATAAAAAGTGTGGATTTAATTGGGCACGGAGAAACTGTAGCTCGGTCTCTTTACGACTCATTTCCTTGATACGACTCAGTTTTTCCCTCTTGTAAATATCCTTGGTCAGACCCATAACACCCCCTAGTAAAAAAAATGAAAAAGACGCAATCGCCAGAATGGCCTCAGACATTCGCTTTAAGGGCTTAAAGTCGGTTAACCCAGTAAACTCTGAAATCCTATTCAACGGACCCGTTGAGAAATAGGTATTGACTAAAAGATTGAAAACAACCAACAATAAGACCGAAACCAAAATATACTGCCAAAGTCTTTTTTTTAAGAGTAAAAAAGGAACTAAAAGGAGGTAGTTGACATACGTTAAAAATGGAGTGACTACAATTCTTGGTAAAAACTCCAAATGAATTTCACCAAATTGTGAGAAACTCAAAGCCATTGGGAATGAGATGAAGCATATCCATACAATTAAGTGAACGTATACTTCTTTTATCCGTAACATAGCCATTTTCTACAAAGACTTTAAAATATGGAATCTTTTTTTGAATCGAATGCAAGGACGTGCATTAATTCTTTTTCATGGAGCATCGGAGACTCTCCATTTCTGAGTTTCTGCAATACTAGGGTTCCCAACTTTTCTGCCACCAATTCTGATGGAATTCGTTGATTCCCTTGGACTATCGGCAGTTTCTCTTGACGAATCAACAACTTATCCCCAAAATAAATGGAGTACATCCAACCCTTATCATCTTCTGATTTTGCAACCATTAGCTCCAAACTATCATTATTAGCCCCCTTGGTGAATTGTACATCTTGACTAAGGAACAAAAAGAACAGCAGGCCAATGAAGACAAAAATTATTGCATACAAAAAAGTTTCCCGTTGTTTCATTCCTAGTTATCCCTATCCACTTTTTCAATCATCTTCATCCTCTTCATCAAATGGAAAAAACTCCCGATTATCATCCAAATAAAGATTTCCATTCCTGCCTAAGGCCAAAAAAGCACGGGTCCCATCATAGAAACCTACAGCACCCTCTCTTGCAACACCTTCGTAATTGGTTTTTTCCTCCCACAAGTCGGTAGAAGGATTATATTCCCAAACGCTGCTAATGGCTCCTGTACCTCCATTTCCGCACGCAATGTATCCCCTATCTCCAATTGAAAACCCCACTGCATTACTTCGAACAATCGTATAATCGTCATCATCATCGATATCCAACAAGGAAGTCCATGAATCTGAAGCCAAATCGAATGCCCAGAAATCAGTCTGATTTCTACCATTGGAAACCCCAGTACCCAAATACACTGTGTTTCCAACCCTAAAGGTGGTTGCATCACGACGTTTTGTTCCCCCAAAACCTACAATTTCGGTCCAGGTGTCAGCAACAGGATCGTATTTCCAGAAATCTTTTCTGTCATTGTCTCCATCAAAGCCTGTTCCTATATACCCATGCGTATCAGAACCAAAGCCAACCGCTCCTCTTCTGGGATTACCCTCGAAATCTGAAATTTGGGTCCATACATTGGAGGAAGGGGTGTACTTGTAGAAATCAGAAAGTTCGTTGTCTCCATCAAATCCTAACCCTACATAACCATCGCTCCCAATAGTAAAAGAACTGGCCGAACTACGGGCAATTCCGGGAAAGGATGCGCCCTGGAACCAAAAATTGCCGTCCATATCATAAATCCAGAAATCAGTCAAATAATCGTCACCGTCATAGCCCGTTCCCATATAACCCAGACTACCTATACTAAAGGCTACCGAACTACTTCTAGGAGTTCCATCCAAAACCGAACGATCTACCCAGTTACCAATTTCCTCCACGTCCTCATCATCTGAGCAACTAAAAAGTGTGCCTACACAAAACATTGAAATAAAAATCCTAATCTTGGTTCTTGTTATTAAGCGGTTCATCGTTTTCTTTATTTCTATTTAAAATTGTACATAATTCCCATCGAAAAATAGGGTGAAGAGCCCTGTCCAAAATCATACAACTGATTCCCAGAAGAGTCCTGTATTTCATATTCATTTATAAACTGATATCCTAGCTTTGAAGAGGTGGTAAAATTGGGCTGAATCCGAAAATCATAGCCCAAGATCAATTGTGCGCCATTCTGTACGAATTTGGTATTGATTACATCACCTAACCCATCAATTTGCAGCGAATTGGAAACATGGGCGTACATTCCTGAAAAGGTGTACTCCAGCATGACCTGATTTCTTTCATTGAACTGAAATGCCACAGAGTTTTTGGGAAAACCAATATCCAATCGGGTCCTTTTTAAAACTGTGGTTTGGTATTGAAGAGAAGGTATGTAACGAGGGCTACCAAAGAGAACGTCATAAAGCACCCCAACATAGAGGGAATGGTAGACATCCTTGGCATTCGTCCATTCTTTTGATATGAATCCGGAAAAATTCCATAAAAAGTCTTCAGAAGTAAGGGCATTGGTCCATGAGGAGGAGATAGTAGGCTTAAAAGACGCATCAATCTGATAGGAACTCCCCAGATTTTGTAGGAAATCCAAATTCAGTTGAAGTACATGAATCCGTTCAATTTCATCCAAAGGAAAAATCTCCGATCTGTTGAAGAAATCAAAATCACGTCTGAGATAATCCAAAGAAAGCCTGAGTTTCTCAGACCGCTTTAAGACATTTTGAACCAGATGGAAGTTTAAATCAGAAATGGTTGTATTCTCCATATCCGACCAAACCCCGTAGTTCATCATTGCTATTTCCTTTTGTGACTTCATTTCACTCCAAAAAAGGACCAATACTGTTACACATACAACTCTGCTCAAGTTCAGTTTTCCACCAAAACTACCGTGGAGCTTTCCCGCCTTGAAATATTTTATACGTGCAGGCGGCTTTTGTATACCAATCCCAAGTATTCATCGACCAATATGACATTCAGAATTTACTTGGAGAAACCTATGTTTTGTAGACAAAAAATCCGTCTAGGTATAATTAACTCTTAGGTTGTCGAGCGTTTCAATTCTTTTGTGTTGATAATACGTATTGATCATTATGAGAAAAGTCACGCTTTCTTTTTCAATTTTTGCCCTTATCCTGGCATGTAGTTTAGATACCTCCGAAATACCAACCTTAGAAGTCGGCCAAGATTTTGCAGATTCCAATGTTAGGGTGATTTCCTTGGATTCATTTACGGTGGCGGTTTCCACCATGAAATTTGATAGTATTATCACCTCAGGTGCGGACCGAATTTTAGTGGGACAATATATCGATAGCTTTTTTGGAGAAGTGAAGGCATCCAGTTTTATGGAATTATCCCCCCTTGTCTACGACCTCCCTTCCGATGCCGAATTGGACAGCGTCGGGCTGGTTTTGGGGTATGACAGATACTTTTATAGCGACACTACCCAGATATCCAATCTCAACATACATCTACTTACGGATGACCTTAGAAGTGATGATGATATTTTCTATAATACCAGTAAAATTCCTTTTGATTCTATCCCCTTGGCAACCTATACCTATGTACCCGAACCACAGGATGAAGATTCCTTATTCATAAAACTTCCTTTTGAATTTGGCGAAGCATTATTCGAAGGCATACGGGATGATGACATAAACGATGTGGAAGAGTTACGGGAAACTTTTCAGGGGATAACCATAAAACCAGGAGATGCGGACAACTCCAGCATCATAGGATTTTCCTCAGATGCAACTCGGAGCTATCTCCGTTTTTTTTATAGGATACCCCAGGAATTTGATGATGATGAGGAAACCTTGGATTTTGTAATCCAAATTGACCCAATTGAACCCAAACTATTTAATAATATCCAAAATGACCTTCCCAATTCGGTTTTGGACACACTTATCGACCAAGAAATCAACCTACCCTCTCCAGAATCCAATAATCTAAGTTTCATTCAAGCAGGAACTGGATACGCCTCCCGCATACAATTCCCCACTATAAAACAGCTTTTTGATATTCCAGGGCAAGGTACAATTCTGAGTGCTACCCTCCGTCTCAAACCCCCACCCAGCACATATAACGACAATCTTCCCATTAGGGACTCCTTAACCATAGTTCTCGTAAATCAAAACAATAGAATTACCGAGCAGCTGTTTTTTGGGGGTGAGCCGGTATTCGGTAGGATCAATGAGGAATTGGGAGAGTTTAACGAACTGATTTATGAAATCCCCATTGGGGTTTATGTAGATAGAGAATTGAACGAAACCAATCTTGTTGACGACGCCTTCATTGTCTATCCCCCTGAATTTGGTCAAAGTGTGGATAGGGTTATTCTTGAAGGTGAAGAAGGCAATGACTTTAAAGCGACTTTGGTATTAACCTATGCTATTTATGATGAGGAAGAATAAGGTATCGCTATTTATAGCACTAGGAATTTTAAACATTTTCTATTCCCATTCCCAAACCAATCGATTGACCGGTTCGCCCTATTCCCTATTTGGCTTAGGTGTCGAAACTAGTTCCAATATTGGAAAAAACAGTGCTTTGGGAGGTGGAGGTTTTGCGCTTAACGACCCTAATCTTATAAATATCCAAAATCCTGCTTCTTTTGGGACCGAAAGTACCAATTCATTCATTTTTGATATTGGATTCTTGGGTGAACTGAGTACCATCCAAAACAATACCAATGAAGAGAATAGATTGGCCAGTAATTTTTCAAGTCTGGCTTTTTCAGGAAACATTGATGATAAATCCACTTTTTCACTTGCCATTTTGCCTTATTCCGATGTGGGTTATTCTCTCCTAGGCATTGAAAGTAATATTGAAGGCTCCTTCGACCAATTCAACAGCAATATTTTTGGTACCGGAGCACTGAACAATCTCAACCTGAGTTATGGTAGAACCCTATTCAAAGGATTCAGATTAGGAGCGAAAATTTCGTATTTGTTTGGGAGTATTGAGGAAACCGAAATCGTCCAAACAGGTCTGAGCGGTCTTACGGTTCTGGAAACCAGCAATTACAATGGATTGCAATTTGGATTGGGATTGCAGACCGATCTTACCAAATTTCTTACTTATGGGGGTGCAGTTAACTTTCCAACCCTCCTTTCGGGAACACAGGACAGAACTGTGGATAAAGTATTGGACTTAATTCAAAGTCCGGTGGAATCTGAAACAGATATTGATTTAGAAAAGTTTGAACTTCCTTTTGAAATAAACAATGGAATTCGCATCAATCCATGGAATAATCTTTATTTCAATTTTGACCATAGTTTTAAGGCGTGGAGTGTTACCGAACAACAAGACAACATTGGTGATTTTGTAGATCAAAATGTCTTTTCTGCTGGAGCTGAATACAGTATTAGACCCGGTGGTTTCAAATTTATTGAACGTGTACAGTTCAGAACGGGATATTACTATGATTCCGGTTATTTATCTGTAAGAGGGGAGAACATTTCAAGCGAAGGCTTTTCCTTTGGAATTGGACTTCCATTTGGTCGCAGAAATAGCTCCATGGTTAATATCTCCTACACGAACACCAACCGCGGAAGCACCAATACCATTTTGGTTCAGGAAAACATCAACTCGGTAAACATCAATATAAGCCTAAAAGACATTTGGTTCTTGAAGAAAAAAATAAACTAAAGGCCTGTATTTCCCTATAAACCCTCCAATATACTCTACGAATTTTTATGCAGTTTTCATCGATAGATTTGGAGTGTTGGTCTTTTGATTGTATGTGTAGGTATATTTTATTCCAGCCTTGAAAATCCAGTTAATAGCTTCGCTTCAAATACCTGAATACATGCGTACTTGGATTGCAATAATTGTTCTTTTTATCTCGGGTTCCCTAAAGGCACAACTAATAGATATCATTGGGAATTCGGAAAGCTTTCAACCCTTCGGTATAAACTATTCCAGACTGCCGGATTTAGGAGGAACGGAAGTACAGAACTATGGTCTAAATCTCAATTTAGGCAAACCCTTGAAAAAAGGGGTTTTGGGAGTAGGTATAGGGTATCAATACTTTGATTTTTCCTTCAATGAATCCACCAACGTTGTAGACCTATCCACTTTTGAGAACATGCATACGGTAACCGCCCGTATTTTCTACAGAAGGCCATTAAAAAACAATTGGGGAGTTCTTATCTCTGGAGGAACTGCCCTTGCATCCAACTTCGGAGATGGTATTTCCAGTGAAGATTTTGTCTTCAATGCGATTTTGGGGTTTACAAAAAGATGGGGAAATCAAGTGCGAAATTCCAATTTGCTAATTGGAGCTTTTTACGGAACACAGTTTGGGGAACCAACGGTTTTTCCCGCACTATCTTTCAATCAAAAACTCAATGAGCATTGGAGTTATTCTCTAGGAATTCCAGTAACCGGTATTACCTATAAAATCAATGAAAAACATCGCATTGCCCTTTTGGCATCACCCCAAGGCATATTTGGCAACAATTCCAATGAAATAGCTGTTGACGGAAATAGAACCCTCACCAACACCAAACTCCAGTTTAACGGCATTAATACCCGACTCTCATACCGGTATTTGTTTACCCGAAACTTGGCATTTGTCGGAGACCTTGGATTTGTGCCCAATCCAACATTGAAAATTTTAGATAATGAAAATGAAGAGATTTTTGACTTGGACCCTGCTAGTGGTGCATACGTCAACGTAGGGATTCAGTTTGTCCTTCAAAGACCAAAAAATAATAATCCAAAAGAAAATAAGCATGAAAACTAGATTCTTAATAATCACGGCAATTCTTTTATTCTCAACCGTATCATTTGGGCAAAAAAAACTAGACCCTCAAAAAATGGCGGATTATCAAACGGATTTGATGCGTACCGAAATGAACTTAGACTCCGAACAGCTTGAAAAAGTTGAAGAACTGAATCTAAGGTACTCCAAACAGCAAGCAGATTTGATGAACAAAGAAGGTTCCATGTTCAGCAAAATTGGGGATATGAAGAAAATTAAAAAAGCGAAAAACAAAGAGCTTGAAAAATTCTTATCCAAAGAACAGATGGAATTCTATGAGGATGAATTGGAGCCAAAAATTCGCAAGACGATGCGAGAAAAAATGTCTGAAAAATGAAAGCTTGGATAAAGGTCCTTCTAGGATTGGGAATAGTTGTCTCCGGAATACTGGTTTTTGCCTTGATGAGAAATAGCAGGGAAGAAGCTGTAGACCAGGTCGTAAGAGAACAGAAAATGGTCTCCACAAGTTTGGCTGTGCCCACTACACTACCCTTCGTGATTGAGGCTACTGGAGCTATCTCAGCCAAAAGAAGAATTGAATTGTACAGTGAAGTGCAAGGGGTGCTCTTGGCGACAAAAACCGATTTCAAAGAAGGGAATGCATTCAGAAAGCTTCAGACCATTTTACAAATTAATGATGCGGAATATAAAGCGCAGCTACTTTCAAGTAGAAGTTCCTTTATGAACAAAATTGCCGGAATGCTTCCAGATATGGAAGTTGAGTTTCCAAACAGCGCTAAAAACTGGCTCTCCTATTTAAAGGGGTTTGACGTCAATCAGTCACTAGGTAATTTGCCGAGTACCGAGTCAGACTCCGAACGCTTCTTCCTAACTGGACGAGGGATTTATGAAAGTTTCTACACGGTAAAAAATCAAGAGGAAAGACTGTCCAAATACCTCTTAAAAGCTCCATTTGACGGTATGGTTACCGAATCCCTAGTTACCGAGGGAACCCTGGTTCGAAGCGGTCAAAAGCTCGGTGAATATATTGACCCATCCGTCTTCGAGATTAAATTGGAAGTCCCTGCTCAATACGACAACTACCTGGAATTGGGCAAGCAAGTACTATTGCGAACACTGGATAATAAAAAAGAATTCGAAGGAAAAATCAGCAGAATTAATGGAAGTATCAATACGGACACCCAAACGATAATTATAGTTGCTGAAATAGCGGACAAAAGTCTAAAACAGGGGCAATTTCTTAAAGCCATCATTTTTGGGGACATGATGCACGAGGTGGTTAAAATAAATAGCAATCTCCTGGTAGAAAACAATCAAGTTTATATCGTAAAGGATAGTGTGCTGCATCTACAAAAAGTAGTCCCGTTGAATTATGTGGGAGATAGTGTAGTCGTGCAAGGTCTTGAGGCAAATACGGTTTTGGTCGATGTTGCTTTGGCCAATGCATATCCCGGTTTAAAAGTATTCTTCTAAAGTCAATTGGGATGAAAAAAGTTATTGCCTACTTCATAAAATATCCGGTTGCCGTCAACATCTTTATTGCGGGGTTTCTGATTTTTGGCTATTTGGGATTTCAACAGCTCAATTCTTCCATATTTCCACTTTCAGACCCTTCCATAATAAATGTGCAGGTTTCATTTCCAGGGGCATCGCCTACTGAAGTTGAAGAAGGCGTAGTAGAAAAAGTAGAAAGAAACCTAAAAGGACTGGAGGGAATAGACCGAATTACCTCAATTTCACAGGAAAACGTAGGTGCCGTAAGCATCGAAGTGCTTACTGATTTTGATATCAACCTGGTATTGGATGAGGTCAAAAATGCAGTGGATAAGATTCCATCCTTCCCATTGGGAGCTGAACCTCCAGTAATTGAAACCATCAAACCAACACGCGCTGGAATTTCTTTTGTGGTAGTAGGTGAAGATGTCCCTTTGGCCATCCTTAAAAAAACAGCCCAGGAAATAGAGGAAGATCTTCTGCGAATCGACGGAATCTCTCAAATAGCTCTTTCTGGTTTTCCTGAAGAAGAAATTGAAATTTCAGTAACCGAAGAACGCCTCCGCAGTCTGAACGTAACTTTTGATGAAATCTCAAATGCGGTTTCCAATGCCAACCTTTTGATTACCGGAGGAACGGTAAGAACGAGCAATGAGGAATACATCATCCGGGCAGAAAACAAGGCCAAATATGCCGATAAACTTGAGGATATCGTAGTAAAGTATAATAAGGCGGGTGGTAAGGTGCTTTTAAGAGATGTAGCACAAACCATCAATACGTTTAACGAAGCTCCCGATATCATCAAATTCAATGGAAAAACAGCAATCGCCATAGCCCTGACCAATACCAACTCAGAAGACCTAATTGGAAGTGCTGAGAAGGCAAGGAATTACAGGGAAAAGTTCAACGCAAGTCATGACAATCTTTCCATGGAAATCACCTCTGATTTTTCTGTGGTTATTGAGGACCGAATCGCCTTGCTTCTAGAAAATGCGATAATTGGCATGTTGTTAGTCCTGCTGCTACTTTCTTTTTTCTTAAGGCCTAGGGTGGCTTTTTGGGTAGCATTCGGACTTCCTATTTCGTTTTTTGGGATGTTCATTTTGCTCCCGCATTACAATGTGACCCTAAATATGCTTTCTCTTTTCGGGATGATTTTGGTTATCGGTATTTTGGTGGACGATGGTATCGTAATCGCTGAAAACATTTATGCGAGACATGAGAAAGGAGAATCAAATATCAAGGCCGCTGTGAATGGCACCATGGAGGTAATCACGCCCATCTTGTCAGCAATAGCGACTACGATTTTAGCATTCTCGGTATTCTTCTTTTTGGATGGTCAGATTGGTGCTTTTTTCGGTGACATAGCCACAGTTGTAGCAATTACCCTTGGAGTTTCTCTGATTGAAGCATTGTTGATTTTACCGGCTCACTTAGCCCATTCGAAAGACCTACAAGGGAAGGGCAAAACGTATAAATTTAATATTTGGGGTGACCAATTGATTCATTTCCTAAAGGATAAGCTGTATTCCCCGGCACTTCGATTCACACTAAAGAACAAGTTTGTCTCATTTTGCATTCTGCTTTTCTTTTTTATTCTAACGCTTGGAGCGTTTGCAGCGGGAATTATCAAATTGACTTTCTTTCCAAGCAACGCGAGCGATCAAATAGTGATTACACTCAATACCCCTGAAGGAACCGGGGAGCAAATAACAGACTCGCTAAGTACCCATGTGGAAAAACGAGTCTGGGAAGTCAATAACGCTTTGGGAAAAAATGAACTTGGAAATGACCACATCCAATCCTCGTTAAGACAAGTTGGACCCAGTAGCTCACAATCTACGGTAACCCTGAATCTATCTCCAAGTGAATCTCGTTCGCTGTCCTCATCGGATATAGCCAATCGCATCCGAGACGCAGTTGGAGAAATTCCCTTAGCAGAGGAACTAAGCTTTGATTCTGGAAGAAATGTGGGTGGTAAGCCCATCTCCTTGTCCCTACAATCCAAAAATTTGGAAAGTCTGGAAAGTGCCAAGGAAATTGTATATGCCGAATTACGGAAAAATCAAGACATCAAGGATATTGTGGATTCCAGTCCAAGAGGAGGTAAAGAAATCAAATTAGAGTTAAAGGAAAATGCGCAAATTATGGGGCTGACTTTAAATGGGGTCATGAGTCAGGTGCGAAGTGCGTTTTTTGGAAAAGAAGTCCAACGAATTCAACGTGGGCAGAATGAAATTAAGATATGGGTTCGTTACGATAAGCAGGATAGGTCCAGTTTGAGCAATATTCAAGATATTCAGATTTCCACACCCAAAGGTAGAATCCCATTGTCTGAAATAGCCACTTTTACCATCCAACGCGGGGAAGTGGCCATAAATCACCTCGATGGCATGAGAGAGGTAACGATAGAAGCGGATTTAGCGAACCCCAAAGCGAGTCCGAACGAAATCATGCTAGATTTAACAACAAGAATTCCTCTTATCCTAAAGGATAATTATCCAGATGTAAATATTAGTGCAGAGGGGCAAAATCGAGAAGTAAGCAAAATCACGCAATCCGCCTCTTTAGTTTTGCCGGCGATTATATTCCTGATTTATGTGACCATTGTGTTTGCTTTTCGCTCATACAGCCAGCCCCTTATCCTTCTGGCAATTGTTCCCTTTTGCCTTATCGGAGTGGCATGGGGCCATTGGTTACATGGATTTTCCATGAGTATACTTTCATATTTGGGTATAGTAGGGCTCATTGGAATTGTTGTGAATGATGGGCTGGTCTTTACCGGTAGATTTAATAATTTTTTGAAAGAAGGGCTTCCTTTTGATGAAGCACTTTATGAAACGGGGCGAGCTCGTTTCCGAGCAATTTTCCTTACCTCCATTACCACGATTGCGGGGCTCGCCCCTTTAATGTTGGAGCGTAGTCTCCAGGCACAATTTTTAATTCCTATGGCCATTTCCATATCCTATGGGATTGCTGTGGCTACTTTACTTACACTCTTCCTTTTGCCCATATTTCTTTCTGTTTCAAACCGAATCAAGGTGTGGGTAAAATATCTGCTAACGGGAACAAAGCCGTCACGCGAAGAAGTAGAACGTGCCATTAAAGAACTAGAAGTAGATGATGTCAAGATTTAGAATTATACTTTTTTCTTGTTTGTTAGTCACCAAGGCGGTTGCACAAGAAACCCTTACGGTTGAAGAAGCGGTTGCAATTGCCTTGGAAAGAAATTATGACTTAAAAATTGCCAAAAACAATACAGAATTGGCAGATGTGCAGGCGAGCACCTTAAATAGTGGTTATTTCCCCACAGTTAGCGCTTCCAGCGGAGTAAATTATTCCGATGAAAACCAAAACGTACAGTTCTTGGATGGGACCACAACCGCCGTAGATGGAGCCGTTACCGAATCCTACAATGCTTCCGTTACTGCCGAATATGTGATTTTTGATGGTTTGGTTAGAAAATTTACGCATCAAAACAATAAGGAGAACCTCAATCTTGTCAAATTGCAGGAAAGACAGCAGATAGAAAACAGTATCATTTCAATCTATGAGGCTTACTTCAATACTGCATTTCAGAAGAGGGTTGTGGATAATCTTAAACTTAATGTTGAGAACTCAAAAGACCGACTGGACCGAGCAGGTAGAAAATTAAAATACGGACAGGGTACTAAATTGGAGGAACTAAATGCCCAAGTGGATTTGAATAATGATAGTATTTCCTACATAGAAGCTTTCCGAGATTTAAATAACCTAAAACGTAACCTCAATCTGTTGCTGGGCAGGAATGTTTCCACAGATTTTGAGGTGAATACCGAAGTTTTCTTCAAACCCGAAATGGATAAGCAATTTATACTTGAAGCGGCTGAGCGAGAAAATATTCAAGTGCTTTTGGCCAATCAAAATCTTTTACTGAGTGATTTGGACATAAAAATCAATAAAGCCCAGTTTTTACCGAAAATAGTAGGTTCCGGTTCCTACCGCTGGAATGAAAGTCAGAATCCTCCAACTTCTTTTGCCCTGCAAAATGAAGCCTACGGAGTCAATTTAGGTTTGAGCCTAAGCTGGAATATCTTCAATGGAACCAATGCCACCAGGGTTAAAACCGCTAAAATAACCAAGAAAAATAGGGAAATTGAGTTGATAAAGGCCAAGGAAGAGCTGGTTACGGATGTTTTGAACTCCTATGAAACTTATAGTATTGCAAAATACACTTTGGAAGCCGAGACCGATAATCTAGAGACCAATGAGCTAAATTTCGAAAGGACCCAAAAACAGTTTAGTCTTGGCCAGGTTACTTCCCTGGATTATAGACAAGCCCAGATAAACCTTTTTAATTCCAGAAACAACTATGCTCGGTCCAAGTTCGATTTAAAAATAGCCGAATTAAACATTCTGCAGTTGAGTGGGAAGTTAGTGAACTAACGTTTTCCCGTTAAATACTTCATCTACTTTCAGTTAGAATTTAGGAAAATGGAGTTTGTAAGGTGCTAATTGGTCTTCCCCTCCGATTTAAAACATTTTTTTATTGTTAAAAAGTGTTAAAAGAGAGCGCTTTTGTAACATGAGTTTGGATTAATCGTCTACAAGACATCATCAATCATTAATCAATCCAAAAAACGAACAAACTCATGAAAAGGAGCTTTTTTCTTTTTGTGCTGTTCCTTTACAGCACATTTAACCCTCATTTCATAACGGCAAATGATACGGACACGAAAATCGGGTCCATCACCGGGACTGTTATAGACAATGCGCAAAAACAACCTGTCGCCTATGCAGCGATAGTTATCAAATCTGCAGATGGTACAGAAACCATAACCGGTGGAATTACCACTGAAGATGGGAAGTTTGAAATCAAAAAATTACCCGAAGGCTCTTTTACATTGGAAGTGCAATTTATCGGGTACGAAACCTACACCCAAAAGCTTGAAATCACTAGGAAAAACAAAAAACTTGAACTGGGCACTATCACCTTAATGGAGAGCACACAAGAACTGGAAGAGGTTGAAGTAGTTGCAGAACGGACTACAATAGAGCAGCGCGTGGACCGGAAAGTAATTAATGTGGGCAAGGACCTGACCACGGCAGGAGCTACTGCTTCTGATATTATGAACAATATACCTTCGGTAAATGTTGACGCTCAAACAGGAGAGTTATCCTTGCGTGGAAATTCGAATGTAAGAGTCATGGTAGATGGCAAACTATCCAATGTTCCAGTGGCCCAGTTGTTACGTCAAATTCCATCCACATCCATAAAATCCATTGAATTAATTACCAATCCCTCGGCAAAATATAACCCTGAGGGCATGAGCGGAATCATCAACATTGTGTTGCACAAAAACGCCAATATGGGTTTTAATGGAAATGTGAACCTAGGGTACACCCAAGGTATTCGTCCAAAATATAATGCGTCCTTGGATTTAAATTACAAGGTTGGAAAGTTCAATTTCTATGGAAATTATGGGACCAATATAGGAGACTATTTTAATGATGGTTTCATTTTCAGACAAGATGAAAATTCGAGACAGGATTTTGATTTTTTCAACGAAAACGAATCCCACTTATACAAAATAGGGGTGGATTTCTACATCAATGAGAAGAACACGCTTTCTATTTTCACGAACCAAAATTATTTTGATGGAAGCGGACTAGGCATTACAGACATCACCTATAATTTGGACCCAATGCGAAACCTGATTCAGTTTTTCAACAACACGAACGACAATTTGAGTCAGCAGTACAATTTTGATTATAAGTTGGATTTTGCCAAAGAGGGGCACAATATAGAACTCGAAATAGACCATAACAGTTTTGAAGATGATGAAGATGCTGATTTCGCTTCCACAGGAGCTACCCTATTCCCAGATTATATGGATTTTGTGGATACCGAACGGGACCAAACCTTTATCAATTTGGATTATGTGAATCCATTGGATTCTATTTCCAAACTAGAGGTAGGCCTAGAGGCCAGATTCTTTGAAACTGATGTGGATTATGCTTCCACAGGGCTTTCCTTTAATTCCAATGGAGATTTGGTACCTACTCCATCCACCAACTTTGTCTATGGCATGGATATTTATTCTGGCTATGTCACTTTTGCCCAACGCTATAAGAAATGGTCCTATCAGGTTGGGGCGCGATTGGAAGATGTAAGTGTAGTAGCTGATACCAATCAAGTGAGAGCTTTCACCGATGATTATACCCAAATATATCCTTCTGCATTTTTGACCTTTAATGTGAACGAAAAAGACCAGTTGCAAGCCAGCTTTAGTAGAAGGGTGGACCGTCCTGGATTACAACAAGTAAATCCCATACGGGAATTTGCCACACCTTTGATTTCATCATTTGGAAATCCAAGCTTGGTTCCCCAATTCACCAATTCCTTTGAAGTCAATTTTACGAAACGTCTGAAAAAAGGAAGTATAACGGCAGGTGTATTCTATCGAAGTATTGAAGACGAAATAAACCGAGCTGTGTTTGTAGACCGATTGGATTTCAACAAGCTGATTCTCACATTCGATAATTTCAATGACACCTCTGCCTACGGTACTGAAGTATCCGTTAATTATAAACCTACCAAATGGTGGGGTATCAATGGGAGTTTTGATTTGTTCAGTCAGACGCAACGCGGCATCACAGAGCGTCTGGAAGGAGGTGACCCCGGTAACGCAACGGAGGACGATATCGTGACCGAAAATGTGGAGGTAAACAATACAGCTTGGAACCTGAGAATGAACAACAGTTTTACCGTAAATAAAAAATTGACCCTCCAACTCTTTGGCTTTTATAGAGGGCAAAACCAAAATATCCAATTTGAGGTGCAACCCATGTATTTCGTGAATTTTGGGGCACGTTACAGTTTTGCCAAAGGCAAGGGAACATTGAGTGCCAATTTTAACGATGTTTTCAACACAATGCTATTCCAGTTTGAGGGGCAGCGTCCTTACATCCAAAACGGGGAATTTAATTGGGAGAGTCAAACCCTGTATTTAGGTCTTTCGTATCGATTCGGTAGCGGCAAGAACCGGGCAAAACAACGTAAAAGAAGGGATAGCAATACCAAAAAGTCTAGTGGAGGTATTTTATAAGGAAAGTGATATTCCTTGTTTGAGTGTTGGTTGGTAAGTCACTCAAGGTTTATCATCAAAAACCCCGTTCTGAAGGATGAATCAGGCGGGGTTTATTTTTATTCGAAGGTATCTGGGTACCCATCAATACTCGTGGTGTTTTTCTTCTCCCAGTATTTCCTCAGTCCTTCGTCACCTTGGTTCTCAGCCCAATCAATCAAAGATTGACGCTGCTCTTTGTATTCCATTAACGGGACACCCATTCCACAGGAAATTTGCACTTTCTCTATACTCAAATCAACCAGTTGCCTGCTTCCTGGAATGCTAGGGAAAAGAGAGATGCTGTTCTCCCAAAAATCGGTTCCTTTTTGATAGCTTTTTGCCTTTCCATATAATCTCAATATGATAGGATCGCCTTCAAAAGCACAGAACATCAATGTAATTCTGTTTTTATTTTTCAGATGGATGGCAGTTTCATTACCACTACCGGTAAGATTCAACCAAATTACCTGACTTTCATTGATTACACGAAGAGAATCCAATCCCTTCGGAGAAACATTAACACTCCCCTCTTCCATCGCCGTAGCGACGAAGAAGATTTTTTGGTTTTGGATAAAATCAATTAAAGGTGGAGTCAGTTTTTCAAGTTGTCTTCCCATCTACCAACGGATAATCACACTACCCCAAGTAAAACCACTCCCGAAAGCTGCAAGCACCACAACATCCCCCTCTTTTATTTTTCCAGCTTCCCAGGCTTCGGTCAAAGCAATGGGTATGGAAGCTGCTGTAGTATTTCCGTAGCTCATTATGTTATTGAAAACTTGGTCATCAGACAGACCAAATTTCTTCTGAACAAACTGGGAAATACGCAAATTGGCTTGATGGGGAATCAACATATCTATATCTCCTGGACCTAGATTATTTTTTTGTAATCCCTCCATGATAACTTCACTAAAACGAACTACTGCATTTTTGAAAACAAATTGACCATTCATATATGGGAAGTACGAGATATCCTCAGGGTCTTCTTCTTCCAAAATGTCAGTTACCCATCGTTTCCCCATTCCAGGAGCAATCAAAGAAAGCTCTTCGGCATGCTGACCTTCAGAATGTAAATGAGAAGACAATACTCCCTTTGAGGTATCCTCCTCACGGGTCATGACCGCAGCACCAGCGCCGTCTCCAAATATTACCGAAACACCTCTACCTCGAGTGGTCATATCCAATCCATGGGAATGCAATTCGGAACCAATAACCAGCACGTTTTCATACATACCGCTTTTAATATATTGGTCAGCCACGGAAACAGCATACACAAATCCAGAACACTGATTGCGAACATCCAAGGCTCCAACAGTTTTTATTCCCAAATCTCTTTGAACCAACACCCCTGGACCAGGAAAATAATAATCTGGGCTAAGTGTGGCGAAGATTATAAAATCAATATCGTCCTTGTCAATTCCAGCACGCTCAATAGCTATTTTGGCCGCCTTCACCCCCATGGAAGTTGTGGTGTCAGTTCCTCTAACTACATGCCTTCTTTCCTTTATTCCAGTTCTTTCTTGAATCCATTCGTCACTAGTGTCCATCACCTTTGAAAGATCATCATTGGTCACTACGTTTTCGGGAACATAATAGCCCAGTCCCTTTATTTTAGAATTGTACATAGTTCACTTCCTTTATTGTATCGCAATTTTGATTCAATACTATTGATTAAAGGGGAAAATAACTAATATTCCTTCCAGATTCGCAAAAAAAAGGAAAAACAATTTTCAAATCCATAATACAAAGACTCCTGTTCGAGAATTAGCGTACATGTTAAAACCTAAAACAGCCAGTAAAAAAGAAGGAATTGTTGTATTTTTAGAGGTATTCTTTTACAAATCTCATCATCAAATTTTATCCCTATGAAAAATAAGATTTTGCTACTATTCTTTTTACTTGGCACAATTGGTTTTTCGCAAGAAAAATTGAACTATCAAAAGCCTTCAGAAGAAATTTTGGAGCTTGTGGATGCTCCTTTGGCCCCCTCGGTCCGAATTACCGACGATGGCAAGTATATGGTATTGCTATACAGGGATTATTATAAGAGTATTGCTGAACTCTCTGAAAAGGAAATGCGTTTGGCCGGATTACGAATCAATCCGAAAACCAATATCGGTAGTCGAACTAACTATTACAACAACATCAAAATTCAAGAAATTGGCAGTGATGAGGTAATTCAGGTGAAAAATCTTCCAGAAAACCCCCGGTTGGCCAATTTCAATTGGTCTCCTGACCAATCCAAGATTGCGGTTACCAACACTACTCCTAAAGGAGTTGAGGTTTGGGTCTTGGATTTGAAAAAAGCTGAAGTAACCCGATTGACCAATGCCAATGTAAATGCCAATATGAGAGATGTCATCAATTGGTTCAAGGATGGAAAATCCGTGCTGGTGAAAATGCTACCCACAGACAGACAAGAATTAATCAATGTGGCAGAAGCTGTACCCAATGGGCCTACAATTTCAGCAAATGATGGTAAAAAAGCGCAGAACCGTACGTATCAGGATTTGCTAAAAAACTCAAATGATGAATTCAACTTTGAACAATTGGCGCGATCAGAACTTTTTAAAGTTGGATTGGATGGAAGTATGTCGAAATGGAAGGAAGCTGCGATGTATAGCAACATCAGTTTCTCGCCAGATGGCAATTATGTAATGGTTACTAATGTAGAGAAGCCTTTTTCATATTTAGTCCCCTATTATCGTTTCCCTTCCAAAACCAACATATATGATTCAAACGGTGCTTTGGTTTCCAATTTACTGGAAGTTCCTCTTATCGAGGATTTGCCCAAAGGGTTTATGGCAGTTCGCATGGGAATGCGTTCGGTTTCTTGGCGAGATGACAAAGCCGCTACTTTAGTTTATGTTCAAGCCTTGGATGGGGGTGACCCAGAAAATAAAGTGGAATATCGGGATGAAGTGTTTCAGCTTGAAGCTCCATTCAATACGCAGGGCACAAGTATGATTAAACTAAAGAATCGCTATTATCAAATTGAATGGGGAAACGAAAATATGGCCATTGCTTATGATTATTGGTGGAATACCAGAAACCTAAAGGGCTATCTCTTTGACCCATCCAATGCGTCCAAGGAACCTAAAATTATTGAGGATAGAAATTATCAAGATGTATATAGCGACCCAGGGTCGTTTGTCACCAAGCGTGGCAAATATGGTACAGATGTTTTAGCTATGGATGGAAATAGTGCCTACTTATTGGGTGATGGATTTACCAAAGAAGGCCAGTTCCCTTTTGTAGATAAAATGAATCTCTCCTCTTTGGAAAAAACTCGTTTGTATACTTCAAAATTAGAAGGCAAGAAAGAAAATTTAGTGGATTATAATGTTGAAAAGGATGAATTGTTAGTGAGAATTGAGTCGCCCAACGAATACCCAAATTATCACTATAAGAGTCTGATTAAGCGAAAGGGACCCATGCAGTTGACGAATTTTGAAAACCCTTTCAAAAGTTTGCAAGATGTCCATAAAGAAGTAATTACGTATAAACGGGATGATGGATTGGAGCTGAACGGCACCCTATATTTACCAGTTGGATACGACAAAGACTCAAAAGAAAAAGCACCCATGATTCTATGGGCCTATCCGAGAGAGTACAAGGATAAAAACAGTGCTTCACAGAATACGCAAAACCCCAACGAATTTACATATCCATTTTGGGGGTCCCCCATCTATTGGGTCACCAAAGGGTATGTAGTTTTGGATGATGCAGCTTTCCCAATTATTGGGGAGGGTGAAGAACAGCCCAACGATACCTTTAGAAAGCAATTGGTGGCCAATGCTAAGGCAGCCATTGATGCGGTGGATGAGATGGGCTATATCGACAGAAATCGTGTCGCAGTAGGTGGTCATAGTTATGGAGCCTTTATGGTGGCCAATTTGCTTTCCCATTCCGATTTATTTGCTGCCGGTATTGCCAGAAGTGGTGCCTATAACCGAACCTTGACCCCTTTCGGCTTTCAAAGTGAAGAGCGCAATTATTGGGAAGCCCCAGAGGTCTATTACACCATGTCCCCATTCATGCACGCAGATAAAATGAAAACACCCTTGCTTTTGGTGCATGGCGAAGCAGACAATAACTCTGGTACCTACCCCATGCAAAGTGAGCGTTATTTTAATGCGCTTAAAGGGCTTGGTGCAACCGTACGCTTGGTGATGTTACCCAAAGAAAGTCATGGATATCGCGCAAAGGAAAGTATCCTTCACCTGCTTTGGGAGCAAGACCAATGGCTTGAGAAGTATGTAAAGCAAAAAACGGAAAAACCTATTCTGCCTGAAAAACCATTAGGTAAAGACAAATAGTCCTAAGGCAAATATTTTTGGAAATTATTGACTTGCACTACAGCCTTTAAGTCATGCAGCAAGTTATAGAGTCCAAAAAAGGTACGATTCATATACAAAAAGTGTTTGGAACCCCTGTTTCCATTCATTTTTCGTATTTGTTCGTCTTTGGAATACCGTTCGCTTAAGTCCGCAATCCTATTCCAGAAGTCGTCTGAACCAAAATCAAACTCCTCCTTATTAAAAGGGGAGGTAAACAAAGTCAACATTTCTTTGAAAAGGGCTTTAAAGAACTCGAGTTCCTCTTTTGAATCCGTTGGTGTTAAGATTTCCAATTCGTACAACTTTTCCATAAAAATGGAGTCATTGTTAATGTTCTCTTCTTTCGCTAGCTCAAAATAAGGCTCGTAAAACTCGATTGGAATTTCCTTGATACATCCAAAATCAATCGCGACTAAGGTGTTTTTGGGGCTCACCAAAAAATTACCAGGATGTGGGTCGGCATGTACCTTACGAAGCTCGTGAATTTGGAACATATAAAAATCCCAAAGTGCCTGACCCAATTTGTTCCCTAAATCAGAATTAAAATCAGTTTTTGCAAATTCACTTAGGTGTTTGCCTTTCATCCAGTCCATAGTCAAAATACGTTCACTGGATAAACTTTCGTAGTATTTTGGGAATTCTATGTTTGGAATGATAGCACAGGCTTGTGTAATCTCTTCGCTTTGTTTTAGCTCCAAAATGTAGTTGGTTTCCTCAACCAATTTGTTCTCAACCTCCTTAAAATACTTTTCAGAATCCTTGCCTTTCAAGTTGAACATGCGGATGGCAATCGGTTTTACCAAGGCCAAATCACTACTTATACTCTGTGCGACCCCCGGATATTGGATTTTTACAGCCAATTCTTGACCATCCTTCTTTGCCTTATGGACCTGACCTATGCTGGCAGCATTGATGGAGTCTTTTTCAAAAGAGTCAAAAATATCTTCCGGATACTTGCCCAAATACTTTTTGAATGTTTTTCTTACCAAAGGAGCGGACAATGGAGGAACGGAAAATTGAGAAAGGGAAAACTTTTCCACATAGGCACGTGGCAGCAAATTCTTTTCCATGCTCAACATTTGGGCGACCTTCAGCGCACTTCCCTTCAAACTCTTTAATCCATCATAGATGTCCTCAGCGTTGTTCTCATTGAGTTCTTCCTTGGCAACTTCAGGATTTACAAGTTTTTTACCGTAATATTTGACATAGTTACCGCCTATTTTTACTCCGGTCTTAACCAGTTTTCCCGCTCTTTCTATTTTGCTAGTAGGAATACTATCCAATGTTTTCATAGGCTAGGCAAAGTTTTCTTTATAAAGGAATTTTCCAAAATCGAGAATTTTTTCAAGGGAATTGTTATCGAAAACCTTGAAGATGGTCGTTACTGATTTTTCTATGGCGATGTCTGTTTTCTCAAAATCAGCGGAAGTATCATCCATCCAAAACTTTAATAGAAATAGGGATTGAACCCAGGCGCCTTCCGAAAACAATTGAGGGTTTTGCCTTAAAACCTTTACGTTTTTTTCGCTATTACTTTCCTCTATCAAAGCTGTAGCAAACTCTTTTATATTTTTTCTAAGGTTTTTAAGTTGCCCCATATTTTCAAGCTTGTTGCTGTGATGCTTCAGCACAAAAAGAACATAACTTCTGTTCAAAGTAAGATTCTCAAAAAAGGTAAAGAAAAAGGTCAGCATTTTTTCCTCATTCGACATAGCATCATACTGCTCGTTTTTCTGCATTACGCTTATGGTATTATCATAAAACCACTCCCAGATGACCTGCTGCAGTCCTTCAAATGAGCCAAAAAAATGATAAAACTCTTCTTCTTTAATCTTGTTCGCCTTGCAAAACTTATAAATTGATTTTGGCAACACCTCGTGCTCCAACACGGTATCCATAAACCAACCTATTATCTTTTCTTCACTAAGCTCACTCGATGTTGTCTTTGCCATACTATCAATTTTATGTTTAAACAAAAATACGATTATTAGAACAGATTAAATAACCTTTGTAGAATAAGAAAACGCACTTCCGGGCGAAAGTGCGTTCTCAACAACCTAACCAATAAATAAACAAACTCGTTATAGTATACTAGTTCATAGCAATTTTCTATAACACTACAAATATAACTATTTGTTTAGCTTTTCAAAATAATCAATAAACAAAATGTTGTTAAAGTTTTCAACTGATCGTTAAAATGCTTAAAGTGTCAGTTTGTCAGATTCCCATGAATGGTATTTTTTTTGTCGAAGAAAAATCAAAAAATAAACAGTTTACAGAATGGCAACAGGTAAAATCAATGTTTCCGTAGAAAACATTTTTCCCCTAATCAAGAAATTCCTTTATAGCGATCATGAAATTTTCTTAAGAGAGTTAATTTCCAATGCTACTGACGCTACCCTCAAGTTGAAACATTTGACCTCCATTGGTGAGGCTAAAGTGGAATATGGAAATCCGATGATTGAGGTAAAAGTGGATAAAGACCAAAAACGTATTCACATCATCGATCAAGGGATTGGTATGACCGAAGATGAAGTGAAAAAGTATATCAATGAAGTTGCATTTTCAGGAGCCGAGGAGTTTCTGGACAAATACAAGGATGCTGAAAAAGATGCGGGGATTATAGGACACTTTGGTCTTGGTTTCTATTCAGCCTTTATGGTGGCCGATAAAGTAGAAATCCTAACCAAAAGTTTTAAGGACGAACCTGCAGTGCATTGGGTCTGTGATGGCTCACCAGAATTTTCATTGGAGTCCGTAGAAAAAACAGAAAGAGGTACAGAAATTGTTCTTCATATCGCTGAGGATTCAACAGAGTTCTTGGAAGATTCCAGAATCCGTGAGCTCTTGACCAAGTACAACAAGTTCATGCCCATTCCCATAAAGTTTGGAACAAAAACGGAAACTTTACCCAAACCAGAAGGTGCGAAAGAGGAAGACCCTGCTCCCACACAGGAAGTGGATGATATCATCAATAACCCAACTCCGGCATGGACCAAACAACCCAAAGATTTAAAAGACGAGGATTATAAGTCCTTCTACAGGGAATTGTACCCCATGCAATTTGAAGAGCCCCTATTCAATATTCATTTGAATGTTGATTATCCCTTCAATTTGACTGGTATCCTTTATTTTCCAAAGTTGACGAACGACCTCAACATCCAAAAGGATAGAATTCAGCTATATCAAAACCAAGTTTTTGTAACCGACAATGTAGAAGGTATAGTTCCTGAATTCCTGACCATGTTGCGAGGGGTTATAGATTCTCCAGATATCCCACTAAATGTATCTAGGTCTTACCTTCAGGCTGATGGAGCTGTCAAAAAAATATCTTCTTATATCACCAGAAAGGTAGCTGATAAATTGACTTCCCTTTTCAAAAATGACCGAGAGGATTTCGAACAAAAGTGGAACGATATCAAGGTGGTTATTGAATATGGAATGCTTTCTGAGGATAAATTTTTTGAAAAAGCGGACAAATTTGCACTCTATCCAACAGTGGATGGCAAATACCACACTTTTGAGGAACTAGAAAATACAATCAAGGAAAATCAAACGGATAAGGATGATAGGCTTGTAGTTCTCTATGCCTCTGATAAAGAATCGCAGCACAGTTACATTGAGGCGGCCAAAGCAAAAGGATATGAAGTACTCTTATTGGACTCTCCCATTGTATCCCACTTGATGCAAAAATTGGAGACTTCCAAAGAGAAACTCTCTTTTGCTAGAGTGGATGCTGACCACATTGACAACCTTATCAAAAAAGAAGACACGGCCATTTCCAAACTTTCTGATGAGGAAAAGGACAAATTAAAAGAGCAGATTGAGGGTGTAATTGGCGAAAAAAGTTCATTTACTGTCCAGCTGGAAGCTATGGATAGCGCTGCCCAACCTTTCATCATTACTGAACCCGAATTTATGCGCCGCATGAAAGACATGCAGCAAACCGGTGGCGGCGGAATGTTCGGCATGGGAAATATGCCAGACATGTTCAACCTTATCGTGAACACAAATCACGAATTGGTGGGTGAAATCCTAAACACCAAAACTTCCAAGAAAAGGGAACGGCTCATAAACCAGTCCTTAGATTTGGCAAGACTCTCCAAAGGCCTGCTCAAGGGAGAAGAACTTACCAATTTCATATCCCGTAGTTATGAGATGATCAAATAATTCCGAGTTTTATTTTCGGCTCGACCGGAATTGGAACTGGTTAGGTATACTAGAAGACCCGTCAGGTTTAAATAACTTGTCGGGTCTCCTTATATTAGAGCAACTTTTTTTAATACACCAACCATGGATTATAAAAGCTCGGATTTTAAGAAGCTACTGGATAAGCTACAACAAGAAAGTTGGCAATTGGAATTGATTATTTCAGGATTTGCCATTTATGGATTATTCACTGCCCTGGAGCCTTTGGAAGTTGAATATTTGATTTCCATTAAAAATGATCAAGCCATTTATAAGAACATCTTGCAAGCTTTAACAAGTGGTACCTACATTCTTATGGGCTCTTTATTGATCCATGTTATACTAAGGGGTTTATGGATCGGCGCACTGGGTCTTCGCTACGTATCGGGTGAAATAGACTACGATCATTTAAAATACACCCCAAAGTTTACCGTGTTTCTAAAAGAAAAAGTAGGTTCTTTTGATCGTTATATTTCACGTCTAGAAAATATTTGCAGTACCGTTTTTGCATTGGCATTCTTAATGGTCTTCTATTTTTTATCGTATTTCTTAGTTGTTGTAGTTTTTGGTATTGTCACCTTCATTGTTCAAAAAAGTGGTTGGTTTTCAGAAGACACTGTGGTTACCATTATTGCTGTGCTGGGTTTCATTTATTTTATACTTGTCCTTTTTTTATTTTTTGATTTTATAACCTTAGGCGGTTTAAAACGTGATAAATGGACCTCTAAATACTTTTTCCCTATTTATCGTTTTTTCGGTTTTATTACGCTGGCGTTTTTGTACAGACCGTTGGTATATAACTTTTTGGATCAAAAAAGGGCAAGGTGGGTATCCACTTTCATCTTACCTGTCTATTTGTTAGGCACTGTTTTCTTGAGCTTTTTTGGGATGGTAAACTCCAACTACCAAATATTTGGGCAAGGTTCTTCCAGCGTTTTTACCAGTAAAAATAACTATGAGGACCAGCTGACCGAAAAGACCGATTTAGTTCAATTCGTGTCACTTCCTTCCAAAGTTATAGACAAACCGTATATGCGCGTTTTTATTGGTTTCAATGATTTTTTGGAAGAAGCCGTTTTGGAAAGGGATAGTACCCTTATTCCCGAAAAAGACCGCAGGGGTTATTCATTTAGACTAGGTAAGTTCTTAAGTGCTCCAGGGATAAATGCCAACTTTTCGGATGGGCATATAGCACGAAAACAACCCCGATATCTTGAATTATTTGGTAAACTCTACAACATTAAGATTGATTCCACTTTTTTTGAGAAGGAGTTTGTAATGACAACCGATAAAAACGATAGGTTTGGTTTTGAAACCTTTGTCGATCTCGAAAATCTAGATAAGGGGAAACACGTATTCCGTTTGGTTGGCCCAGATCCAAGGAGAGATAAAGAACTAGACACACTAATAACTATACCCTTTTGGTATTTCCCGAACAAAAGCTATTTAGCTACCGAGGCTCTCTCTAATTTAACCAATGAACCACCACCGGAAAAATAAACATTAGATTGTACTACAACCAATCGGTAAAGACCAATGAAAACACATTCCGAATTAGTAGTCCATACAAACCTGAACTATTGAAAGTTTTGAAAGTCCAAGAAAAGTAAGAACATTTGTGACAACCACATAAAGACATAGAAATAATGAGTACTGATTACAAAAGCCCCTCTTTTAAAAAGCTATTGGATTCTTTGCAACAACAAAGCTGGGAGTTGGAACTCATTATTTCTGGGTTCGCCATTTTTGGTCTGTTTACGGCTTATGGCCCGATTAGAACATCGATGCTCAATGCGCAAAGCGAAGAGCAGATGTACAGTTTTGTAATCTTCTTCGTGGCCATGATTGCCTGCTCAATCTTATTGTTCAACTTATTGTTGCATGTAATACTACGAGGGCTTTGGATTGGAGCATTGGGTTTGAGATACGTCTCGGGGGATATTGATTTTAATGAGCTTAGGTATAGCGAGAAGTTTAAGAAATACCTCAAAAAGAGAATTGTGTCTTTTGATAGGTATATTGCCAGTTTGGAGAATTATTGCAGTGTACTTTTCGCCATTTCATTTTTGTTGATTTTTTATGTGCTGGCGGTTACCTGTGTAATCCTTTCGATGGTTTTGGTTGCCAATTTTATTATCGACAGTGATTACCTACCAGAATGGGTATCTAAAGGGGTTGGAGCAGCTTTGATGACGTTTTTGGGGATTGGGATGTTCCTGACGTTTTTTGATTTTATAACGCAGGGACTACTGAAGAGAAACAAATGGGTGGCTAAAGCATATTTTCCTGTGTATTGGGTTTTTAGCTTTCTTACCTTGTCATTCTTATATAGACCTCTGGTATATAACTTTCTGGACCACCGTTTCGGAAAACGTCTAATTCTACTCTTGACTCCGATTTATCTCCTCATACTGTTTTTAACATCAATAGAATATAGGAATTCAAACTTTTGGGATAAAGAAAGAAACTCTTCAGAAATATTTGCCAATAGGGAAAATTATATGGACATGTTGGATGAGGAAGAGGATTATCCTGGAGATATTGTAATACCCTCAAAGGTTATCACAAAAAAGCATTTGCAGGTGTTTATGCCCTTTACAGGAAGTTTTGAAGAGCGGATTTTTTCTTTTAACGAGTCACTAAAACCAGAAAAAGATCGGCGCGGCTTAAAATCGAGTATTGTATTCAATACCAGTTGGAGTGATTCCATTACAACCCGAAGGCAAAAAGATAGTCTTCGGAAAAAATATATGGAGACTTTCAACTTCATCTATTCCTTCAAAATAGATAGTTTGGATTTTGATGGTGATTTTCTTCTTACCACAGACAAAAAGAAACATCTTGGTTTTGAGACCTATCTAAACCTTGACAGTATTTCGGAAGGAAAACATATGTTACGGTTGGTCCGGAAAAAAATCGAAAAAGATGGGGATACCACCAAACTTTTGTTAAGGAACATCCCATTTTTTTATTTCAAGGAGTGACCCTATGCTATCCTTGATGTAACTGTCACGCAATGAAGTTGTTTCGTTATAAAAAAGCATCGGAATTACCCAATAAATACTAATTTTCTCCCTTTATTTCATTACCTTTTCCTATAAAAGCTGATGAAATGGAAATCAACTACAACATCATTTCCACTATTCACATTTTTGGATTCTTACAAGGCCTGATTCTTGGTTTATTATTGCTGCGCATAAGCCGAAAAAAAAATAGGTCCACCTTTTTTTTAGCTCTTTTTGTGCTGACCTACGCGTACTGTTTTGTTCCCATTATTCTGGAAGACATCAATATCTTGAATTACTATCCAAGACTACAGGTACTTCCCAGGCCAGGGGAATGGCTACTGGCAGCATTGTTTTTCATGTACATTCAAAAAATATCCATTCTCAGAAACGAAAAAATCAAATATTGGTGGCTATATCCTGGAGGAGTTATTCTTTTAGCACAAATTGTTGTTTTTTTTCTCCCCCCATCCACCAAGCTGGAGATTTCGAATGCAATTTGGTATCGCCCCGTTTTCCTTTTGGGTCATTTGTACTCCACTGCCATACTGATATACGGTATTCAATTGCTTCGAAAACATACTCGGGAAGTGGAGAACCAATATTCCAATGTGGAATCCAAAAACTTGGTATGGGTTCGTAGATTCTTGCTTTTTGCTGTGTTTCTATTTGCAATGCATTTTATCGCCTTCTTTACTTATGAATCCACAACAGTTCGAGTAATTTATGCAGGCATGAATGTATTTATGCTATACTGGGCATCCATTCATGGCGTAATACAACAGAATATTCTTCCCGCTACTTCCAAACAACATTCAGATTCTAAACTAAATCCCAATACTAAGGTCAATACCGAGGTCCCGCTTCTTTCTTTCAATGAAATGCAAAACATTGTGAACAAGGTGGAGCATTATATAAAAGAATCAGAAGCATTTGTGGACAGGCACCTAACCATTGCCAACGTTTCAGAAGTTCTGAAAGTGCATCCCAAAAGAATTTCAATGTCCATTAACAAGGTTTGTCAGGAAAATTTCAATGCGTATATCAACAAATACAGAATCGAGAAAGCTGAAAAATTGTTGATGGATAAAAACAAAGGGAATCTAAGTATCGAAGGGATTGGCTATGAAGTAGGATTCCAGAGCAAAAGTACTTTTTATACTGCTTTCAAACGTATAACCGGCACCACACCAAATAGATACAAAGAGAGGTTGGCTTCATAAAAATCGAAAATCATCCAACAATCCAAAAATATTGAATCTAAGGTAACTGTATGGGTCATGTTGAGTTTTTTGGATATAAAATCGAAGCTCTTGTATAGCAATCGTGAAACACTTTTTAGTAGGACGTTCTTTTCTTCATAAAGTTCAACTTTTCAAATGGTATGCAATTCAGCATTCCGAACTTGAAAAAACCAAGCAAAATTGGTCATTCCCCAGTATAGCGGGATATTTGCAGCCTCAAAATTTTTACATGGATTTATCAAAATATGTAAGCTGGTTATGTTTGGCCATAATATGGGCTTGTTTCGTGGTTTGGGAGATTCAGATACAGACATGGATACAAATCAATCCTTCACTTGTAGTTCGCTATGATTTAATGCTTTTGCCCTTACTAGTGGTTGTTTCTTTTTATGTGTTGTATATCACTTTAAAAAAGTGAAAAAATGAAATACGTACAGTTAAATCCGGAAGGTAATTTTGACCTTTGGGATATCGAGAAAATAAAGGAATTGAATGATGAGAATCAAATTGGGGATTCTTTAGGACAGAAACTCCTTTACGAAAATGGAACCTCAAGACTTTGGGATATTACCCTTTGGCCCAAGCAACGCATTCCTTTTCGCAAGCATCGCTTTCCCTGCAGTTTTGTTTGCCTTACCTCCGGTTTGGCCATCTCCCGTTGCAAAAGTGGTAAAATAAAGCTCATTCAAATTGAAAAAGGTGATACGGAATACATGGAACCTGATCAGGCAAATTATATCCATGACCTTGAAAACATAGGGGACTCGGTTCTTAAGTTGTACGTTTTGGAATTTCGCTACGAATTGGACAAAGAAACGCAATTAAATCACTAAAGTTTAGGGATAACTACATGCAGGTTTAGTACCTTACTGGCATGAAAGTTATCAGCACCAATTTGGCCAAACCTGTTTTCTTTGAATGGAATGGGGAGACACACTCAACTGGTATTTTTAAATACCCGGTTACCCAAGCTTTAACCCTACAAGAAGAGGATGTGCAAGATGACACCATCGCGGACCGCAGAGTACATGGAGGCATCTTCAAAGCGTGTTATCTGTTTTCTTCTGACAATTATCCCTATTGGAAAGAAAAATACCCCCATTTGGAATGGAATTGGGGTATGTTTGGGGAAAATCTTACCGTAGAGGGGCTGGATGAAGCCCAGTTACAAATTGGAAGTATATATCGATTGGGTACCGCTTTGGTGCAAATTACACAGCCCAGAGAGCCTTGCTACAAACTCGGGTACCGCTTTGGCAATCAAGATATTTTAAGAGAGTTTATTGAGCACGCTTGCCCAGGAACCTATGTCCGTGTTCTGGAAACTGGACAAGTAAAGAATGGTGACGAATTAAAGTTAGTGGAAGCATCTAAAAGTCCACTGACCATAAAACAGTTCTATCAACTGCTTTTTTCACGTAAAAAAGACTCCGCATTGGTACAACTGGCCGTTGCAAACGAGGCACTACCACAACGGAAAAGAGAAAGATTAGCGAAGTTTCTATAAAAAAGAAAGCCCCATACAGGGGCCTTCAAACTGAAATTAACTAAACAACTATTTAATTTTCATAGTTTCGGTGTACGTACCCAATTTGTCTACAACAACAACGGTGTATTCATCTTCAAAAGCTCTTTCAAAGTTGAAGGCTTTTTCAATAACCACTTCTCCTTCAATGGTTTCGCTATAAACTATTCGGTTTTCACTATCCACCACCTGAAGCACAACGGTACCTTGGGTCAAATTCAATAGGTTCAACAATAACTTGTCACCTTTCTTTACAAAAACAGGATCTAGTGTAACGTCTATCAAGTTTTTCTCAACTTCCGTTTTTGCGATTCCTTTTTTACCAAACTTTGTTGCTGGTCCATTTGCAAATCCTACTACAGATACCATTAGGAATCCAGCTGCTGTCAACGATTTAAAAATTGATTTCATAACGTTTCGTTTTTATAAGATTACAGGACAAAACTACCTGGGAAATCATTCTAAAAACACAACCATTTTTTCAAATATCTATGCAATTTTACCACTTAAGAAGTGTTAATGAAGTATTAAGGTTAAAATAGTATAGTTTTTTGTTAATTTTGCATAGATTATCTATTTGGGCAACGTATACTTTTATACTATGAAAGGAAAAATGGCGACGACATTACAAAAACCTACTTTTGAGTCAATTGCACCAAATTTTGGGCATTCTTTTACCTATCAAAAGTTCAGTGCAAACAAGGAGAACAAGAACAATGGGTGGCATTATCACCCAGAGTTGGAGCTGGTATATATTAACGGTGGGTCAGGAAAACGACAAATTGGGAGCCATGTCTCCTATTTTAGGGAAGGTGACCTTATTTTGATTGGATCAAACCTTCCACATTGCGGGTTTACGGATAAATTGACCGGAAATAAGAGCGAGACCCTAGTTCAGATGAAATATGATTTTTTGGGAAGTGATTTTTTTGACATCCCAGAAATGAAAAACATCCAAAAGCTATTTGAAGTAGCCAAGGGTGGGATTGCATTTCACGGCAAGACCAAGATGAAGGTTGGGGAAAAAATGGAAATTCTGGAATACCAGACGGATTTTCAGCGCTTACTTTCCATTCTAAATATTTTGAATCTTCTGGCCACCTCAGATGACATGCGGGTGTTAAACGCTGAAGGCTTCTCCATGGAGACAGAAATCAAGGACAACGACCGTATCAATTTGGTTTTTAACCATGTTAAGGCACATTTTAAAGAAGAAATTACCCTAGATGAAATCGCGGATATTGTGAGTATGACGGTTCCTTCTTTCTGTAGATATTTCAAGAAAATTACCAATAAGACCTTTACCCAGTTTGTCAACGAATATCGATTGGTTCATGCTTCCAAACTTTTGGCAGAACAACCTATGAGTATTACTCAGGTGTGTTATGAAAGTGGATTTAATAATTTTTCGCATTTTAATAAATCCTTCAAAGCATTTACTGGTCAAAATCCTTCTGAATATAGAAATCAACTTAAAACTGTACTCCAATAAACATGCAACTCTTTACCGAGAAGCGAGATTTAGGTTTAGTTGATAGCGACATCTGGTATTATCCTAATTTTTTGAACAATAAACAGGCCAACGAATATTTTGATATTCTTAAAACGGATACACCTTGGCGACAGGATGATATTAAGGTTTTTGGAAAAGTCTATGCCCAACCGCGTTTAACGGCTCTCTATGGAAATAATGGTCGAAGTTACTCCTATTCCAATATTACCATGGAATCACTATCGTTTACCAAAGAGTTGAAGCAACTCAAAAGTTTAGTGGATAAAGAAGCTGGAGTTGAATTCACAACCTGTCTTTTGAACTTATATCGAGATGGAAAAGATAGTAACGGCTGGCATTCAGATGATGAAAAGGAACTAGGCCAAAATCCTGTAATCGCATCAGTTTCCTTGGGTGCATCCCGGTTTTTTCACTTGCGGCATAAATCGGACAAAACCATAAGGCACAAAATACTTTTGGAGCATGGAAGTCTTTTGTTGATGAGAGGTGAAACCCAACACTTTTGGCAACATCAAATCGCCAAGACCGCTAAAAAAGTGGAGGAACGTATTAACCTAACATTCCGGATAATTCAATAAACCGTATTTTTGCAGGGCATGAAAAAGAATTTTTCCGAACGGGAGATAGACCGTATTATCGAGATGGCCTGGGAAGACAGAACCCCTTTTGAAGCCATAACTTACCAATTTGGAATTTCCGAACAAGAGACTATTGAACTCATGCGCAAAGAAATGAAGCGCAGCAGTTTTAAAATGTGGAGAAAACGGGTTCAAGGTCGAAGTACCAAGCATGCCAAACTAAGAAGCGATGAAGTAAATCGCTTTAAGTGTAATTTACAGCGTCAAATCACCGGAAACAAAATTTCAAAAAGGTAAAGCGCAATCCAAGCCTGAACTAAATTTTAAAGGAATCTTAAAATTAAGAGTTCAAAAACATTTGGGATTTTTTTAACGAAGCTTCCCCTTAAATTTGCCCGACTAATTCGAACTAATCCATGTCAAAATATTTTTTGATATTTTGTGCGTTTGCTGCACCTTTTCTGCTATTCTCTCAAAACTCTTCCAAAAAATTTGTTGTCAAGTTCATAAACCAGCCCATTCAAATTGATGGTATACTGGATGAATCCATTTGGGAAACCGCAGAAAGTGCCCATGATTTTCAACAATACTTTCCAACCGATTCCATCTTGGCCGTTCAACAGACTGAGATTAGAATGCTATATAGCAGTACTACCCTATATATTGGCATAACACTAAATGCAGAGGGAGACGACTATATTATTCCCTCTCTGGAGCGCGATTACCGAGCAGGAGGAAACGATAACATAAGCTTGTTATTCGACACCTTCAATGATGGCACCAACGCTTTTTTGTTTGGTATGAATCCCTATGGGGTAAGAAGAGAGGCCCTAATTTCTAACGGAGGGACCACATTGAGCGGATTTACTACCTCATGGGATATTAAATGGCGCGGAGAAGCAAAGATTACGGACGATGGTTATGTATGTGAAATGGCCATACCCCTAACCTCATTTAAATTTGCGCAAGGAGAAACCAAATGGCGGTTCAATAGTTATCGGTTTGATATGCAGACCAATGAAACCAGTACTTGGGCAGAGATACCACAAAATCAATTCGTTTTCAATCTTGCCTTTATGGGGGAAATGGTCTTTGAAAAACCCCTAGGGAAATCCCGTACTCCACTGGCGCTGATACCCTATATTAACGGACTTGCCCAAAATGACTCTGAAAACAATGAAAGTCAAACTAGCGTAGCCGTTGGTGGTGATGCCAAGGTGGCCATAGGAAATGGTCTTAATCTGGATATTACCGTAAATCCCGATTTTTCCAATGTTCAGGTAGACGATATTTTTACCAACCTTACTCGATTTGAAATATCATTGCCTGAAAGACGGCAGTTTTTTATCGACAATAATGACCTTTTTGGAACATTCGGAAGCGAGAGGGATGCCAATCCTTTTTTCTCCAGACGCATCGGAATTGCCGAAGACATTGATGGCGAATCTATAGAAAATGGTATAATTGGGGGTGTTCGACTTAGCGGAAAGCTGAATGAGGATTGGCGTTTGGGATTTTTAAACCTTCAAACCGAAGAGGATGTGGAAAACGAAATTCCCAGCAACAACAACACCGTTTTTGCCTTACAAAAGAAAATGTTTTCCCGTTCCAACCTAAGCTTCATTTTTGTAAATAGACAAACCTTTGGTGACTATGACTTCGTGGAGGAAACCGATCGCTACAATCGGGTTTTAGGTTTGGACTATAATTTGGCCTCATCAGATAATACCTGGGTAGGCAAATTCTTTTACCACCAATCGTTTGCCCCTGAAATTGGCAATGAAAGTAGTTCTGCCGGTGCTGATCTCTTTTACAATTCCAGACATATAAATTTTGGTCTTAGAAACTCATATGTAGGAAACGATTTTCGCTCAGATCTTGGATTTATAAGGCGCACCGATGTAATTATTACCAGACCCTTCATAGAGTACAACTTTTGGCCCAAAAAAGGAAAAATAAACACCCATGGGTTCCGTTTTTCACCAAACTTCATCTGGAGGCCAACATTTGATTACCAGAATACGGATTATACCATTTTCAGTCGATGGGGAGCAGAGTTCAAAAACCAATCACAGTTTGGTATTAGAATGTTTAATAGGTTCACTTTTTTGGATGAACCTTTTGACCCAACAGGTACAGATGGAGCAGTTGAATTGCCTGGTGATACGGGCTATTATTATACCAGTTTTGAGTTTAACTTTGATTCGGACCCTAGGAAGGTTTTTTCCTATTCCGTTGAACCAGGTTATGGAGATTTTTTTAATGGCACACGATTTTCATTAGAAAGTTCCTTCAACCTAAGATTACAACCAAAGTTCTTTTTATCACTTAACTTGAATTATGACCGTATTAATCTTCCGGACCCTTTCCCTGATGCCGACCTTTGGTTAGTAAGTCCCCAAATCAATATTACATTCAGTAAATCCATTTTCTGGTCGAATACCATTCAATATAGCAATCAACAAGATAATTTGGGTATCAACTCTAGGTTACAATGGCGTTTTGCTCCCTTGTCAGATTTGTTCATTGTGTATAATGACAACTACTTCGTTGAAAATTTTATGCCTAGAAACCGCTCCATAAATTTACGCTTGACCTATTGGTTAAATATTTAAACTTGTTGATTTTTCTATATTTGACGAAAACCAACTAGGAATGAATCAACTACCCTTTACCGAAGACACCATTATCTTCGGACTTCTGTGTCTTTGTTTAGGATTTGTCTTCTATACCTCTTCCATAAAAAAAGGTTTCTGGAAAAAATTCTATGCTATTGTGCCTACGGTTCTTATGTGTTATCTGCTTCCTGCGATTTTAGCAAGTTTGGGAATCGTTAAAGAAGAAACATCAAACACCTATTATATAGCCAGTAGATATCTCCTGCCCGCAGCACTTATACTAATGACCTTAAGCATCGACTTAAAGGCCATCTTCAATTTAGGCTCAAAAGCCCTCATTATGTTTTTGACGGGAACGGCAGGAATTGTGATAGGTGGGCCCATTGCTATACTTATTGTTTCCATTTTTTCTCCAGAAACCGTTGGGGGCAGCGACTTCGATGCTGTATGGAGAGGATTGGCAACAATTGCTGGAAGTTGGATAGGTGGCGGAGCGAACCAAGCAGCTATGCTGGAAGTTTTCCAATATAATCCTGAAAAGTTTGGAGGCATGGTCCTAATCGATATAGTAGTTGCCAATATTTGGATGGCTATTATTTTGCTGGGTATTGGTAAATCAAAGCAAATTGACAAATGGACGAAAGCGGATACCTCATCCATTGAAGATTTGAAGAAAAAAGTCACCGAATACACAGAGAAAATTGCACGAGTTACCAGTCTCCATGATTTTATGATGATGCTTTTCTATGCCTTTACCGGGGTTGGAATTGCACATCTTTTGGGTACACATTTTGCAGAATTTCTGGAAGCTAATTTTGAGGTAATTCGCAATAAAGAAAAAATTCTTTCCTCTTTGGGCTCCAAGTTCTTGTGGATGGTGGTTTTCGCCACAGCAATAGGCATTGGACTTTCATTTACGAAGGCAAAAAATTACGAAGGAGCCGGAGCAAGTAAAATTGGAGGTGTCTTTATCTACATCTTGGTAGCCACTATTGGTATGAAGATGGACCTAGGACGAGTATTGGAAAATCCTGGGCTTATCGCTATTGGACTTATTTGGATTTCCATACACGCCGGATTATTGATTTTGGTCGCCAAACTTATTAAGGCTCCTTATTTTTTTCTGGCAGTGGGCAGTCAGGCCAATGTGGGTGGAGCCGCTTCGGCGCCCGTTGTTGCTGCGGAGTTTCATCCCTCGCTTACATCAGTAGGTATTTTACTTGCCGTGTTTGGATATGTGGTAGGAACCGCAGGTGCTTACATTTGTGCTTTGTTGATGGAAGTGGCATCCCAGATGTAATAGGTTACCTTCATCAGTAAAAATTCAGGAATTATATGCATATTTGCCCCGCAAAAAATGTTTTCATGAAACGAATTCTATTGTTATCCATTTTAAGCGTATTGGTTTGGTCGTGCACTGAAGAAGAAGAAACCAATATGACAGTTTCTGGCACCATAAAAGGCTTAAAAAAGGGGAAGCTGTTCTTTCAACAATTCCAAGATTCTTCGTTGGTCAATTTGGATTCTTTGGAAATTAAAGGGGATGGTACCTTTTCCTTTTCCCATTATTTGGAGACTCCAGAAGTATTTTACCTCTACCTCGACAAAGTAGATAATAACGACATAAACGACCGTATCACATTTTTTGGGGAACCAGGTGAAATTATTATAAACACATCTTGGAAGACATTTGATATTAGTCCCGAAATCTCAGGGTCTAGAACCCAGGAAAAGATGGAGGAATTCAAAGAAATGATTTCCCGTTTCAACATAAAAGAATTTGAACTAATGACTCAATTGGACACAGAAGAAATTAAGTCCGATTCTTTGGCAACGGATTCCATTCAGGAACTCTTGCGAAAAAATATTATTGGTCGCTATCGCTACGCACTTAACTTTGGGCTGAACAATTTAGATTCCTATGCAACTCCATATTTACTGATGGTTGAGGCCGCTGAGGCCAATCCAAAATATCTGGATTCCATTTATGGCCAGCTTACCCCAGAGGTATTGGAGTCAAAGTACGGTAAGGAATTCAAGAAGTTTTTGGGAAAATAAACTGTTAATCTCCCAGTTTATTTAACTCTTCCACCAATTCAGTAGCCTTCACTTCCAGTTGCGACCGGATATCCTTAAAATGGATTTTCTTGTCATCAACCTCTTTTTGGTGAATTTTCGACATTAATTCGTCAAAAGCCATAATGGCTTTATCAATGATTACACTGCCCTCGTCAGAGTTAGTATTGTCTGAGCCTGCTTCCCAAATGTAGACCGCCTCTATAATATCGCCCAGTACAAAATTTACATCTTTTTTTAAATCGCGAATACTAGCCATATCCCGTTTTTTCCAAAGGTACTATTAAATGCTTACTTCTAAAAGTGTTGCTTTATTTGTCTCGATTTTTACAGATTTACTGGCCGCTGGCACCAAAACAGTCTCGCCTCTTTTTAGGGTGGTACTACCTTCTGAATTTATAATGGTAGCACCTCCGCCAACACACATATAAATAGTGAATGAATCCCTGGAAGATAAGTCCACTTCCATATTTTGGTCAATTTTCAAGTAATTCGTCTTGAAATATGGAGAATCCACCATACTATTATGGGTATTGGTTTGGTCTGGGTATGCAACCTTAAAATCATCTTTCTTTTCATAATCCATAGCATCCAAAGCCAGTTCTGTATGAAGCTCTCTTAAATTTCCATTTTTGTCTCTCCTGTTGAAATCAAAAACTCGGTAGGTAATATCCGATGTCTGCTGTATTTCAGCTAACAAAACCCCGGCTCCAATAGCATGTATCTTTCCGGTATTAATAAAAAAGGTATCTCCCTCTTCTACTTCTTCATAATTCATTAAATCCAAAAGGGAATTGTCCTCCAAACTTTGAACATACTCCTCTTTTTCAACCGTTCTATTGAAACCAACTATCAATTTAGCTCCTGGGTCAGCATCCATTATATACCACATTTCGGTTTTTCCGAAAGAATTGTGTCTCTCTTTGGCCAAATTGTCATTGGGATGCAACTGGATGGAAAGGTCCTGCTTGGCATCGATAAACTTGATTAAAATCGGGAAATCCAGCCCAAAACGATTCACTACACTTTCACCTAATAGATGCTTTCCTTCCTTTTGGATTACTTCGGTTAGTGATATTCCTTTCAAAGGGCCTTCCGCAATCTCTGAAATATCTCCATCAACCCCGGAAAGCTCCCAACTTTCTCCGGTAATCTCACTTTCAATGGGTTTCCCCAAAACGTCTTTCAATTTGGTGCCTCCCCAAAGTCTTTCCTTGAGAATGGGTTTGAATTTAAGTGGATACAACATCTTAGCCGGAATAGGTTACGAAATTACGGGGTGTTTCATATAAAACCACCTCGAGGTTCTTGTTTTTATCGATGTGGGGTCTTAGCTTTTTCCAGATGACCACTACTATATTCTCTGCCGTTGGATTTAGATTTTTAAAATCGGGGACATCCTCATTTAAATTCTTATGATCGAACTTATCTTCCACATGTTCCTTTATCAAATCCTTTAAAACTTTCATGTCCATGACATAGCCTGTCACAGGGTCAATTTCACCTTCAACGCTAACGATTAAATCATAGTTGTGTCCATGGTATCTCGGATTGTTACACTTTCCAAAAACAGCATCATTTTTCTCAAAACTCCACTCTGGATTATATAAGCGATGAGCTGCATTAAAATGTGCTTTTCTACTAACTTTTACCATTACGACTTTTCACTATGTTCAACAATATAATCATAAAAGCGTTCGAAAATAATCTTGAACCAAGCTGTGTACTCTTGTGGATTTTCAGATATATCCTCTTTCACTTCCGATGGATGCATCCATTTCCAATTGGCCACTTCCTCAGGATTGATATTGGGAACATCATTGTAATAGCCAACCATAACATGGTCTAGTTCGTGTTCTGTAAGTCCGTTGTCAAAAGGAGCTTTGTAAATGAATGAAAACAGTTCTTTAAGGTCGACGGTAAAACCCATTTCCTCATGCAATCTTCTTTTTCCAGCTTCAATATTGGTCTCGCCTTCCCGTTGATGACTGCAACACGTATTGGTCCATAAAAGCGGGGAATGATATTTGTCACCAGCTCTTTGCTGAAGCATAATTTCACCCGCATCATTAACAATAAAAACTGAAAAGGCCCTATGCAATACTGCTTTTTCATGGGCCTCCATTTTAGGCATTAAACCTATAGGTTGGTCATCTTCATTGACCAATATCACATTTTCTTCTTTCATATTGTAAAAATAGGGTGTTTGAAGGAAATCTTCCTGCCAAGCATTCTAAATATTGTGTAAAAATGGCGGTTAGAAGAAACGTGGAGATTTCAAATTGCCCACATTACGTATGAAGTCGTACCGGACAATAATCTCAAACGAACCATCATTGAAACTAGTAGCCCCTAAATCCGTGATTTCCCGGTCGTATGCTAAACCGATAAGCATTTCATCCGAAATTCGGAACCCAAAAAGGCCACTGAATGCGGCATCCCATCGATAGGCGATTCCTCCAATAAATTTCTCATCAAACATGAAATTTGCCGAGAGGTCAACTTGTAACGGAGCCCCCTGTACCAATTTGGTCAATAGTGTTGGTTTGAACTTCAAAACAGGGTTAAGGTCACAAACATATCCAGTAATAAAATACCAATTGATTTGTTCCCGTGCAGTTGATATGGAGGATTCATCAAAATGAGTGGTCTCTAGAATTCGTGGGGCTGAAAACCCAGCATAAAATCTATCCGTGTGATAATACACCCCAGCTCCAATGTTGGGTGAAAACTGATTTTGAATATCCTGTTGGGCCGTAAGTTGCGGATCAATTTCGAATTCATCCAATTCCGAAAAACGGATATCCAGCATATGGGCGCTAGCTTTCAACCCAAAACTAAGTTTTGCATCCAAAGAGGTCTGGATAGTATATGAAAAGTCAACATCAAAGTAGGTCTCCGACGTTGGTCCAATTTTGTCGTTCACTATAGATAACCCCAAACCAACTCCTCGATATCCCATGGGAGTATGTAAATTAAGGGTTTGCGTTTCGGGTGCTCCGTCCAAGCCAACCCATTGGTTTCTATATAGGGCGGCAATACTCAAATGCCCTCTAGAACCAGCATAGGCCGGGTTTACGCTTACCGTGTTGTACATATATTGGGTATACTGGGCATCTTGTTGGGCAAAGAGGCTTGAAGTTGCAACCAAAAAACAACTCAAAAACACTCCAAGAATTAACTTTGCTCTATTTGTCTTCACGCTAATCATTCTTTATCGGTTAATGTATAAGTAACCTGAGAGTTGTTTCATAGTTCCGTTTTGGTCTTCGTAATCCACAATGTAGAAATAGGTTCCTACAGGTAATCTATTGTCTTTGTCAACAGTTACCCTTCCCGTAGAAGTACCGTCGAAGGTATTGGTGTTATTATCATATCCCCGCGTTTGGAATACCAACACACCCCATCTATTGTAGATTTTTACCGTATTATTTGGGAAATCTTCAATTCCTCTGATGGTCAATACATCATGAACTGTATCTCCGTTCGGTGTAATTACATTGATGACATCCGGTACGTTTTCTTGTGTAGGTCCTAAATCCGGGTCCAAATAATTTGGCGTTCCATCATTATCAGAATCATCATTGACATAATTACCATCTTGGTCTAAATCTTCATCAATGGTTTCAATTCCGTCATCATCGTCATCAGTATCCCTGAAGTTTACCTCTCCATCAGAATCAGTATCTGGAAGGTCCCCGCTAGGATTGTTTATCTCATCGTTGATATCAGAATCATCAAGTCTTCCACCTTCATAGCCATCATCCAAACCATCCCCATCTGTATCGGTACCCACAAAATTCACATCTGGAATCCCATCTTCGTCAAAATCATGAGCCTCGACATTGTCAGGAATATTGTCCCCATCACTATCATCGTCTACGTAGTCAGGTAATCCATCACCATCCGTATCCACAGGAATGAGTCCGATGTTTGCTCCGCTTTCATAGGCATCATCAACACCATTGGAATTAGCATCCACCAAACTTGGCGGAATGTAGCCTGCTGTTGTTTGCGCTTCTACATTATCTGGAATACCATCATTGTCGCTATCGATATCCAGGTAATCAGGCACCCCATCACTATCAGTATCCGTTGGGTCAGTTGTTGGGTCGTTATCCAAATCTGTATTTAAATCTTCGAAGCTGTCTAGGATTCCATCCCCATCACTATCCAAGTTGGTTCCTGGAGGAGTTACGGTAACTGTAACTGTGGCAGTGCTACAATTACCATTCATATCACATATGGTATATTGGAAAGTGTCTACTCCAGTAAATCTTGTGTTCGGCACATAGGTTACCGTGTCATCGGTTGGGTCTGAAGGAGTGCCATTGGTGTTAAGGTTAGCGGTACCATTCGCTGGAATCGTAAGTGTTAAAGAACCTGCGGAAGGAATATCGTTGTCATTGGCTAATATGTCTATGTCAATTGAAGTATCCTGCAGAACCACTACAGAATCATCAAAAGCATCCACAATGGGTAAAACATCAACCGTAACGGTCGCAGTACTACAATCACCTAAAGAATTACAGACTGTATAATCAAAAGAATCCGTTCCGTTGAAGTCCGGATCTGGAATGTAGGTGACAATATCATCCGAAGGGTCATTGATTGTCCCATTGACATTAATAGTCACGGTGCCATTCGCAGGACTCGTTGTCGTCAGTGTTCCAGTGGAAGGTAAACCAGAATCATTGTCAAAAATGGGCACGTCCACTGAACTATCCTCGTCTACCGTTACAAAATCATCCACCAAAGTAGCTGCCTGACTCATACATACTAACGTAAATCGTGGTAAATCACTACTATTACCGGCTTTGGTAATGGTGGCTACATAGCGCTCTACGGATGTGGTACTTGTTACAACAGGTCGTGTTTGATCACCCGAAACAGCAGGATTCCAGCTAATAGTCGCTCCAGAAGGAATACTAGCTGAAATATCTAAAGTAACCTGATTATCCGGAGCTCTACAGTCCGTTAATATGAAATATCCTGTTGCATTTGACCCACAAAGGGTGCCATCGTAAGTAGCAAAATAAACTCCAGGTTGTGTGGCTTCGTAAAATGAATTTGTGCTTAACACGGTACCTAAATCGGAAGCTTCAAACCATTGATAATTGCTTTCATCTCCCCCACTAGGTGCCTGTAGTAAAAATTGAGCGCTCAAAAAATTTGTGCCCAGAAGTAATAGGAAAACTCCAAAGAATAAAGACTTGTATATGCTATTTGATTTCAAAATCCTCTTAGTCTTTATCAATTCTTATTTTACTACGAATACCACATTGATTAGCGCATTATAGTCAGCTGGCACGTTTAGTATGTCATATTGCATATTGCCATTCCCATCGATTGAATCAATGTTCATTACGGTCGGGTCGGCAAAGGTTACATAGTAATACAATTCTGTTCTGGCGTATGTCGGGATAGCATTAGGTGCTCCAAGACTTGCTGTAAAGTTTGAAGCAGTACCACCATATTGATTTAAATACTCTTGATATAAATCGATAGTTCTATTATTCCCCGTGGTTGAAGCATCAATTGCAATGGATGGAGGGTAAAAAATCCTTGCCGCTTTTGAAGTAATTGGGGCGATAGCTTGAATTGCTGCCTCCACAGTAGTTTCGCTGGTTGGTGAAGCTTCACCACCTTCATCAACATCAACTGGGGTTACCAAATTAACTTCTCCTGCAGTTTGGTCATCCGTGCTCACACCACTTATATCAACAGTGACAGGTGCCACACCGTCGTCCTCCAAGGAGATGGCAAGCTCTCCCGTTCCTGCATTGAAGGTAAGTCCGTCCACCGTCTGGTCATCCGTGTCCGTATCAAGTGCGGATAGGTCAACCGTCACAGGTGCAACGCCGTCATCCTCCAATGAGATGGCCAATTCGCCAGTTCCAGCATTGAATGTTAGTCCGTCAACAGTCTGGTCATCGGTGTCCGTATCCAGTGCGGATAGGTCAACCGTCACAGGTGCTACGCCGTCATCCTCCAAGGAGATGGCAAGCTCTCCCGTTCCTGCGTTGAAGGTAAGTCCATCAACGGTCTGGTCATCAGTGCTCACACCGCTTATGTCAACAGTGACAGGTGCCACGCCGTCATCCTCCAAGGAGATGGCAAGCTCTCCCGTTCCTGCGTTGAAGGTAAGTCCATCAACGGTCTGGTCATCGGTACTCACACCGCTTATATCTACAGTGACAGGTGCGACCCCGTCGTCCTCCAATGAGATGGCAAGTTCGCCCGTTCCTGTGTTGAAGGTAAGTCCATCGACCGTCTGGTCGTCAGTGTCCGTATCAAGTGCCGAAAGGTCAACTGTCACAGGTGCAACGCCGTCATCCTCCAAGGAGATGGCAAGCTCTCCCGTACCCGCATTGAAGGTAAGTCCATCGACCGTCTGGTCGTCAGTGTCCGTATCCAGTGTAGATAGGTCAACCGTCACAGGTGCCACTCCGTCATCTTCCAATGAGATGGCAAGTTCGCCCGTTCCCGCGTTAAAGGTAAGTCCGTCCACCGTCTGATCGTCAGTATCCGTATCCAGTGCAGATAGGTCAACCGTCACAGGCGCAACGCCGTCATCCTCCAATGAGATGGCAAGTTCGCCCGTTCCCGCGTTAAAGGTAAGTCCGTCCACCGTCTGGTCGTCCGTATCGGTATCCAGTGCCGAAAGGTCAACCGTCACAGGCGCAACGCCGTCGTCCTCCAATGAGATGGCAAGTTCCCCTGTTCCCGTGTTGAAGGTCAAGGCATCGACTGTCTGGTCGTCGGTGTCCGTGTCAAGTGCCGAAAGGTCAACCGTAACAGGTGCAGCGCCGTCGTCCTCAAGGGAAATACCAAGTTCGCCCGTACCCGCATTGAAGGTAAGTCCGTCCACCGTCTGGTCATCAGTATCGGTATCCAATGCCGATAGGTCAACGGTAACAGGCGCGACCCCATCGTCCTCCAATGAGATGGCCAGTTCGCCCGTTCCCGCATTGAAGGTAAGTCCATCGACCGTTTGGTCATCCGTGCTCACGCCACTTATATCAACAGTCACAGGTGCCACACCGTCATCCTCCAATGAGATGGCAAGTTCACCGGTACCTGCGTTAAAGGTAAGTCCGTCCACAGTCTGGTCGTCCGTATCGGTATCCAGTGCGGAAAGGTCCACCGTCACAGGTGCAACGCCGTCATCCTCAAGGGAAATGGCAAGTTCGCCGGTACCGGCGTTGAAGGTAAGTCCATCGACCGTTTGGTCATCGGTGCTCACCCCGCTTATATCAACCGTCACAGGAGCAACGCCGTCATCCTCCAATGAGATGGCAAGTTCGCCGGTCCCCGCATTGAAGGTAAGTCCATCGACCGTTTGGTCATCGGTGCTCACACCGCTTATGTCAACCGTCACAGGTGCAACGCCGTCATCTTCCAATGAGATGGCAAGTTCCCCGGTCCCTGCGTTAAATGTAAGTCCATCAACGGTCTGATCATCCGTGCTCACACCGCTTATATCAACCGTCACAGGTGCAACCCCGTCGTCCTCCAAGGAGATGGCAAGTTCGCCGGTACCCGCATTGAAGGTAAGTCCGTCCACCGTCTGGTCATCAGTATCGGTATCCAATGCCGATAGGTCAACGGTAACAGGCGCGACCCCATCGTCCTCCAATGAGATGGCCAGTTCGCCCGTTCCCGCATTGAAGGTAAGTCCATCGACCGTTTGGTCATCGGTGCTCACACCGCTTATATCAACAGTAACAGGTGCCACGCCGTCATCCTCCAAGGAGATGGCAAGCTCTCCCGTTCCTGCATTGAAGGTAAGTCCATCGACCGTCTGGTCGTCAGTGTCCGTATCCAGTGCAGATAGGTCAACCGTCACAGGTGCAACGCCGTCATCCTCAAGGGAAATGGCAAGTTCGCCGGTACCCGCATTGAAGGTAAGCCCATCGACCGTTTGGTCATCGGTGCTCACACCGCTTATATCAACCGTAACAGGTGCAACGCCGTCATCCTCAAGGGAAATTGCAAGCTCTCCCGTACCCGCATTGAAGGTAAGCCCATCGACCGTTTGGTCATCGGTGCTCACACCGCTTATATCAACAGTAACAGGTGCCACGCCGTCATCCTCAAGGGAAATGGCCAGTTCGCCCGTTCCCGCATTGAAGGTAAGTCCATCGACCGTTTGGTCATCGGTGCTCACACCGCTTATATCAACAGTAACAGGTGCCACGCCGTCATCCTCCAAGGAGATGGCAAGCTCTCCCGTTCCTGCATTGAAGGTAAGTCCATCGACCGTCTGGTCGTCAGTGTCCGTATCCAGTGCAGATAGGTCAACCGTCACAGGTGCAACGCCGTCATCCTCAAGGGAAATGGCAAGTTCGCCGGTACCCGCATTGAAGGTAAGCCCATCGACCGTTTGGTCATCGGTGCTCACACCGCTTATATCAACCGTAACAGGTGCAACGCCGTCATCCTCAAGGGAAATTGCAAGCTCTCCCGTACCCGCATTGAAGGTAAGCCCATCGACCGTTTGGTCATCGGTGCTCACACCGCTTATATCAACAGTAACAGGTGCCACGCCGTCATCCTCAAGGGAAATGGCAAGCTCTCCGGTACCCGCATTGAAGGTAAGCCCATCGACCGTTTGGTCATCGGTGCTCACCCCGCTTATATCAACAGTCACAGGCGCGACCCCATCGTCCTCCAAGGAGATGGCAAGTTCGCCGGTACCCGCATTGAAGGTAAGCCCATCAACGGTCTGGTCATCGGTGCTCACCCCGCTTATATCAACAGTCACAGGCGCGACCCCATCGTCCTCCAAGGAGATGGCAAGTTCGCCGGTACCCGCATTGAAGGTAAGCCCATCAACGGTCTGGTCGTCCGTGTCCGTGCCCAGTGCGGATAGGTCAACCGTCACAGGTGCAACGCCGTCATCCTCCAAGGAGATGGCAAGCTCTCCTGTTCCTGCATTGAAGGTAAGTCCATCAACGGTCTGGTCATCCGTGTCCGTATCCAGTGCGGATAGGTCGACCGTCACAGGTGCGACCCCATCGTCCTCCAAGGAGATGCCAAGCTCTCCCGTTCCTGCGTTGAAGGTAAGTCCATCAACGGTCTGGTCGTCGGTGTCCGTATCCAATGCGGATAGGTCAACCGTCACTGGTACAACGCCGTCATCCTCCAACGAGATGGCAAGCTCTCCCGTTCCTGCGTTAAATGTAAGTCCGTCGACCGTCTGGTCATCCGTGTCCGTATCCAGTGCGGATAGGTCTACCGTAACAGGTGCGACCCCATCATCCTCCAACGAGATGGCAAGCTCTCCCGTTCCTGCGTTGAAGGTAAGTCCATCGACCGTTTGGTCATCGGTACCCGTAAATGTTGTTGGTGTTCCATTTTCACTGGTATAGGTGTATGTCCCGTCTAAATTGTCCGATAAGGTTGTTATCGTCTCCGATATACTTACGGAAGCCACGTTCAAATAAAGACCTCCATCAGTTCCAAAACCAATATCATTGTTCGCGTTCCCACTTATCAAATCCACAGTGGATGGCGCAACACCATCATCCTCAAGGGAAATGCTCAGCTCTCCATTAGATATGGAAAGGTTGTCCACAGTTTGGTCATCAGTATCCGTGTCAAGTGCAGAAAGGTCAACCGTCACTGGTGCAACACCATCATCCTCAAGGGAGATGGCCAATTCGCCCGTACCTGCATTGAATGTAAGCCCATCGACCGTTTGGTCGTCAGTGTCCGTATCAAGTGCCGAAAGGTCAACCGTCACTGGTACAACGCCGTCATCCTCCAAGGAAATGGCCAATTCGCCCGTTCCTGCGTTAAAGGTAAGTCCGTCAACAGTCTGGTCATCGGTATCCGTGTCAAGTGCCGAAAGGTCCACCGTCACCGGTGCAACGCCGTCATCCTCCAAGGAAATGGCCAATTCGCCCGTTCCTGCGTTAAATGTAAGTCCATCGACCGTTTGGTCATCGGTGCTCACACCGCTTATATCAACCGTCACAGGTGCAACACCATCATCTTCCAATGAGATGGCCAGTTCACCGGTCCCCGCGTTAAAGGTAAGTCCATCAACGGTCTGGTCATCCGTGTCCGTATTAAGTGCCGAAAGGTCCACCGTCACGGGTGCCACGCCGTCATCCTCCAAAGAGATGGCAAGCTCTCCTGTACCCGCATTGAAGGTAAGTCCATCAACCGTCTGGTCATCAGTATCCGTATCGAGTGCCGAAAGGTCGACCGTCACGGGTGCAACACCATCATCTTCCAATGAGATGGCAAGTTCCCCGGTCCCTGCGTTAAATGTAAGTCCATCCACAGTCTGGTCATCAGTATCCGTATCAAGGGCAGATAAGTCAACCGTCACAGGTGCCACGCCGTCATCCTCCAGAGAGATGGCAAGTTCGCCAGTCCCCGCGTTGAAGGTCAAAGCATCCACAGTTTGGTCATCGGTATCCGTATCCAATGCCGAAAGGTCCACCGTCACAGGTGCGGCCCCGTCATCCTCCAATGAGATGGCAAGTTCGCCCGTTCCCGCGTTGAAGGTAAGTCCGTCCACCGTCTGGTCGTCCGTATCCGTATCCAGTGCGGAAAGGTCAACCGTCACAGGTGCCACGCCGTCATCCTCCAAGGAGATGGCCAGTTCGCCGGTCCCCGCGTTGAAGGTAAGTCCATCAACCGTTTGGTCATCCGTGTCCGTATCAAGGGCAGATAAGTCAACCGTCACAGGTGCGACACCATCATCCTCCAATGAAATGGCAAGTTCGCCAGTCCCCGCGTTGAAGGTCAAAGCATCCACAGTTTGGTCATCGGTATCCGTATCCAATGCCGAAAGGTCCACCGTCACAGGTGCGGCCCCGTCATCCTCCAATGAGATGGCAAGTTCGCCCGTTCCCGCGTTGAAGGTAAGTCCGTCCACCGTCTGGTCGTCCGTATCCGTATCCAGTGCGGAAAGGTCAACCGTCACAGGTGCCACGCCGTCATCCTCCAAGGAGATGGCCAGTTCGCCGGTCCCCGCGTTGAAGGTAAGTCCATCAACCGTTTGGTCATCCGTGTCCGTATCAAGTGCCGAAAGGTCAACCGTCACGGGTGCCACGCCGTCATCCTCCAAGGAAATGGCCAATTCACCGGTCCCCGCATTGAAGGTAAGTCCGTCCACCGTCTGGTCATCGGTATCCGTATCAAGTGCCGAAAGGTCAACCGTCACGGGTGCAACGCCGTCGTCTTCCAAGGAGATGGCAAGCTCTCCCGTTCCCGCGTTAAATGTAAGTCCGTCCACCGTCTGGTCATCCGTGTCCGTATCAAGTGCCGAAAGGTCAACCGTCACGGGTGCCACGCCGTCATCCTCCAAGGAGATGGCAAGCTCTCCCGTTCCCGCGTTAAATGTAAGTCCGTCCACCGTCTGGTCATCCGTGTCCGTATCAAGTGCCGAAAGGTCAACAGTGACAGGTGCCACACCATCGTCCTCCAGGGAAATGGCAAGTTCACCGGTACCCGCGTTGAAGGTAAGTCCATCCACGGTCTGGTCATCCGTATCCGTATCCAGTGCTGAAAGGTCGACCGTCAGGGGTGCAACGCCGTCGTCTTCCAACGAGATGGCAAGCTCTCCCGTTCCCGCATTAAAGGTAAGTCCATCAACGGTCTGGTCGTCAGTTCCTGTAAATGTTGTTGGTGTTCCGTTTTCACTGGTATAGGTATAGGTCCCATCCAAATTGTCCGACAAGGTCGTAACCGTTTCGGATATACTGACGGAGGCAACATTCAAATAAAGACCTCCATCGGTTCCAAAACCAATATCATTGTTCGCGTTCCCACTTATCAAATCCACAGTGGATGGCGCAACACCATCATCCTCTAATGAAATGCTCAGTTCTCCACTCGCTATGGAAAGATTGTCAATCGTTTGGTCATCGGTATCCGTGTCGAGTACCGAAAGGTCAACCGTCACAGGTGCAACCCCATCGTCCTCAAGGGAAATGGCAAGTTCGCCCGTTCCCGCATTGAAGGTAAGTCCATCGACGGTCTGGTCATCCGTGTCCGTATCCAGTGCCGAAAGGTCCACCGTCACAGGTGCGACCCCATCGTCCTCAAGGGAAATGGCAAGTTCGCCGGTCCCTGCGTTAAATGTAAGTCCGTCCACCGTCTGGTCATCGGTATCCGTGTCAAGTGCCGAAAGGTCCACCGTCACCGGTGCAACGCCGTCATCCTCCAAGGAAATGGCCAATTCGCCCGTTCCTGCGTTAAAGGTAAGTCCATCGACCGTTTGGTCATCGGTGCTCACACCGCTTATATCAACCGTCACAGGTGCAACACCATCATCTTCCAATGAGATGGCCAGTTCACCGGTCCCCGCGTTAAATGTAAGTCCGTCCACCGTCTGGTCATCCGTGTCCGTATTAAGTGCCGAAAGGTCCACCGTCACGGGTGCCACGCCGTCATCCTCCAAAGAGATGGCAAGCTCTCCTGTACCCGCATTGAAGGTAAGTCCATCAACCGTCTGGTCATCAGTATCCGTATCGAGTGCCGAAAGGTCGACCGTCACGGGTGCAACACCATCATCTTCCAATGAGATGGCAAGTTCCCCGGTCCCTGCGTTAAATGTAAGTCCATCCACAGTCTGGTCATCAGTATCCGTATCAAGGGCAGATAAGTCAACCGTCACAGGTGCCACGCCGTCATCCTCCAGAGAGATGGCAAGTTCGCCAGTCCCCGCGTTGAAGGTCAAAGCATCCACAGTTTGGTCATCGGTATCCGTATCCAATGCCGAAAGGTCCACCGTCACAGGTGCGGCCCCGTCATCCTCCAATGAGATGGCAAGTTCGCCCGTTCCCGCGTTGAAGGTAAGTCCGTCCACCGTCTGGTCGTCCGTATCCGTATCCAGTGCGGAAAGGTCAACCGTCACAGGTGCGACACCATCATCCTCCAATGAAATGGCAAGCTCTCCGGTACCTGCGTTAAAGGTAAGTCCGTCAACCGTCTGGTCATCGGTGCTGACACCGCTTATATCTACAGTAACGGGTGCAACTCCATCATCTTCCAATGAGATGGCAAGCTCGCCGGTACCCGCATTGAATGTTAGTCCGTCAACCGTCTGGTCATCAGTACTCACACCGCTTATATCAACAGTGACAGGAGCCACGCCGTCATCCTCCAAGGAGATGGCAAGTTCGCCCGTACCCGCATTAAAGGTAAGTCCATCGACCGTCTGGTCATCGGTGCTCACGCCACTTATATCCACTGTCACAGGTGCGACCCCGTCGTCCTCCAAGGAAATGGCAAGCTCTCCGGTCCCTGCGTTAAATGTAAGTCCATCAACGGTCTGGTCGTCGGTGCTGACACCACTTATATCTACAGTAACAGGAGCCACGCCGTCATCCTCCAAGGAGATGGCAAGTTCGCCCGTACCCGCATTAAAGGTAAGTCCATCGACCGTCTGGTCATCGGTGCTCACGCCACTTATATCCACTGTCACAGGTGCGACCCCGTCGTCCTCCAAGGAAATGGCAAGCTCTCCGGTCCCTGCGTTAAATGTAAGTCCATCAACGGTCTGGTCGTCGGTGCTGACACCACTTATATCTACAGTAACAGGAGCCACGCCGTCATCCTCCAATGAGATGGCCAATTCGCCCGTTCCTGCGTTAAATGTCAGTCCATCAACGGTCTGGTCATCTGTGTCCGTATCAAGTGCGGATAGGTCCACCGTCACTGGTGCGACCCCATCGTCTTCCAACGAAATGGCAAGTTCCCCTGTTCCCGCGTTGAAGGTAAAGGCATCGACCGTTTGGTCGTCAGTATCCGTATCCAGTGCCGAAAGGTCGACCGTTACAGGTGCGACCCCATCGTCCTCAAGGGAGATGGCCAGTTCACCGGTCCCTGCGTTGAAGGTAAGTCCGTCCACCGTCTGGTCATCGGTGCTCACACCGCTTATATCAACAGTCACAGGTGCCACTCCATCATCCTCCAATGAGATACCAAGCTCTCCCGTTCCTGCATTGAAGGTAAGTCCATCGACGGTCTGGTCGTCAGTGTCCGTGTCAAGTGCAGAAAGGTCAACCGTTACCGGTGCCACTCCGTCATCCTCCAAGGAAATGGCAAGTTCCCCTGTTCCCGCATTGAAGGTAAGTCCATCAACTGTCTGGTCATCGGTATCAGTATCCAGTGCAGATAGGTCAACCGTCACAGGTGCGACCCCATCATCCTCCAATGAGATGGCAAGTTCGCCGGTTCCTGCGTTGAAGGTGAGTCCATCGACCGTCTGGTCATCGGTGTCCGTATTAATTATTGCTGCTAAGTCCGCTAGTGCAACTGAAAATGTATTTGTATCTGAATCAGTAATGACAAGGTTGGTGTTAGTGCCATCAATACCGAAATTAGTTATCGTAGTATTCGTGTCAGTTAAGGTGTCGCTTAGACCGCTTAAATCAACATTTACACTCCCCCCATTCTCCAAAGTCAATGTTAGCTCATTGGTTAGCCCGTCTAATGTGAAGCTTTGTAATTGTTGGTCATCACTTGCTGTTAGCTCCCAGGAGTCCCCATCCCAGAAGAAAATCGTTCCCGTGGTAGTATTGACATAGATGTCTCCGGCATCAGCGCCTGTAGGTGTTGTTGATCCCGGAGCATTTACTGCAGTACCTGACAATACTTCACAATTGCATTGATCTTGCAAAGTGACTGTGGTCTGGGCAAATGTCAACAGGGGTAATAAAATGAAAACAAGAAATATGATGCACTTCTTCATGGGGCTATTATTTAGCAACATCGTATGTTGAACTATTGGTGTATTTATTTGTTTAGTTGGGTGTTGTCCTAAAAAGACATACTTCATCACTAACAAAATTACCTATACCCTTAGGGGGGGAAAATATTTGTTGTGTATGCCTAATTTCTCACTGTCTAGTGCCATAATTGTGAGGTGATATTCCTTAAAAAAGCAAGTTTTGAGCCATGTCTTTAATCGATGAAGTCACTGTTTTCAAAGGTCAAAGGAGGTTTCAAAATTGTTATGATTTAAGAAAAAAGCTTCAAATCAGTAGAAGTAATTCTTCTTAAGATTTAAAATGTATTTTTGAAAAATCGAAGTAATTTTATGTGTAAAATGGCTTTGAAAGCAAAGAATATCTTCCTGCTATCTTATGTCAATTTTTGTTCACCCGGAAGGTGATTCTCCTATTGGTAATTACTGTGGATACTCTAACGGTTAATAAAGCTTCATTTGAAGTCACAGCTGTGCAGCTGGCGCCTGAACGAGAAACCAGCACCCGAAATCTAAATCCACTTTTGTTTACATCTGGAGCAGTTACGGTAAGTGTCGCCGTTTGAGTTCCCGAATAATCCACTCCATCTGAAATATTATTAAACGAAAACCCCCCATCCGTACTTACCTGCCATTGATAGGTATCCACGTTAGTCGCTGATACCGTAAAGGTTGCGTTATTATTCACAAAAACCACTTGATTTACGGGTTGGGTATCAATACTAAATGATGATACTGTTATGGTTTGTGTTACGTCGACTGTGTTTCCTGAGGCATCCTCTACCCTGTAGGTTCGTGTGATAATTTCTGGATTGGTTCCTCCATTACTAACATCACTAATAAAGGTAACTGTCGGATTGGCAGTACAATTGTCTGCTTCATCCACGACTACGGAAGTATCCACTACCGGAATATCTGAAGCACAAAATACCGTAACAGGTGCAGGATTGCTTGCTGTTGGGGCTTCATCGTCAGTCACCGTTACATCAAAGCTGTAGGAAGATGTATTTCCAAATGCATCAGTGACGTCAAAAGTATTTGTAGTAGTGCCCACTGGGAAAGTTCCTCCGGTTGTAAATCCGGCAGTTTGAACTGCCTGAAGCGTGGCTGCAGGACAAGCTCCTGAGCCAGAAGTATCTGCAACCTTAAGTCCAGGAATTAACAAGTCATCCAAACGAGCTCTATCCGAAGCATTAGAGTCTGTCTCGAAATCCAATCTAAGCCTGTAATTTCCTGTAAGATTTACATCAACAGCTTCACTCTGAACGCTGTTATCCGTGTAAGTTTCATTGAAAATTACAGTTGCCACATCTGCTTCGTCAACCAAAGAAACCGTAATCCTATTATTGTTTCTAGCCTGATCTATCCTATGTTGAAAAGTAATCTGTCCGTTTCCGTTGAAATATACCAATGGACTAATTAGCGTCCTAGGCTCGGTAGAAATCAAATTACTAGTTCTCATACTCGTGCTCCCTGAAAGGGGATTGTTTGTCGACACAGTAGAGCCTGCAAATTGCCAGCATTCGTTAATAAGGGCGTTTCGATTGGGAACTTCAAAGTCTTCAAAAACTGGGTATGTTCCATCTCCCATACTACAGTTATCATTTACAACTGGGAGCAAGTAATTGACCACTGCTTCGCAAACACCAGAATCCGCAGAAACTGTAATGTCCGATGGACCTATTATCGTCGGTGCTTCATTATCATTTACAGTGACATTAAAACTACAGGTTGCAATATTTCCTGAATCATCTGTTGCCGTATATACCACTGCAGTAGTACCGGGTAAGAAATTATCTCCTGGATTATAGTTGTTGTTGGTCAATACTACTCCTCCACAATCATCCGTAGCAACCGGGGGCGTCCATGTTACTACGGCTCCGCAAGTGCCACTGTCTACATTTACAACAATATCAGAAGGACATACGGTAATTATGGGAAGCGTAGTATCTGATACCGTAAGGGCAACGGTATTGGAGGTTGCCGTTCCACATATATATTCAGAATTAGAAACCAGAACCCTATATTGGTTTCCACTATCTGAAGTTTGGGCATTCGTAATTGTCAAGGTACTTGTAGTCGTGCCACCATGTATTCCAGTGTCGGTCAAATCGTTCCATACTGAACCATCAAACTGTTGCCATTGATAGGTGTCTGCATTCGTGGCTACCACAGTAAAGGAAGTATTACTAGAAGGGCAAATAGATTGGTCCACAGGTTCCGTTGTAATGGTTGGTGCTACCCCAGCTTCTTGAAAGTCGAATACGGTGTTTCCATTATTATCGTTGGGCAATGAATATCCATCTGTACCTGAAGTCACCAAACCATTTGCATTTACCGTTACTGGAAGGGGGCCTAAAAGTCCATCTCCATTGTCATCGGTAAACCCTGCCTCCTCAACGTCGTTACAACCATCATTGTCTGAGTCAAGTTCCAAAAAGTCGTAGGTTGTGTCTGAATCACTATCCGCAATAGTATAGCTAAGTAAACCACTATCTGCCGCAGTCTCTATAGCATCGAAAATTCCGTTGGTTCCCACATTTGCGGAAGAGGCTGTATCAATTCTACCATCAAAATCTGCATCGGCCACACCAGACACTGATGTACCTCCTGACTCATAAATGTCAAGTACTCCATCATTATCTGAATCCAAGTCCATACTATCAATGACCCCATCTCCATCTGTATCCAAATTTGCGCAAACCCCGTTGGCATTCAATGTGCAATAATCTGAGTCTTGGTAATTTGGAATTGTATCCGTATCATCATCTCCATTTGGGTCCGAAGACAAACAGCTAAATGGATTTGCAACGGGTACATTCACCGTAAAGTTGTGTACGCTAGAGAAACCAAAGTCGGGCAAGTTTGAAGAGGTGAACACATTGCTTCCGTCAACATCAATGGTATATCCGGCTGTAAAATTACTGTTGGAACCAAAGTCTGAATTCAATCCATCCCCAAAAGAATCGAAAATGGTGAATGTATAGTTGCCCGAGTCGCTAACGTCGATGTTTTGAGTAATAATCTCATCGTCATTAAGGTATGGCCCTCCACTAGCAATAGTATTTGCAAAAGGGTCTACCAAAGTCCAGGTGGTTTCTCCTTCGTAGGTATCCAAATCTATTCCAATAGTCACTGTTATCGTATTTGACGACGCTATTGGGTCAGTACCGCAGAGCTCTTGGGCATCGCTTATACCGTCATTGTCATCATCCAAATCAACAGTATCCAAAATACCGTCAGCGTCACTATCCCCCACAATTACCGGGACAGTACTGACGCTTGCCTGGTCGTCTTCCGCAGCAACATTATTATTGGGGGTAGAATCTGGGTCATTTAAATCACTTGCTGTAACCTCAGCACTATTGAAAAAGATTCCACTACCGTTTACTGTAGCTGTAATCTGCAATGTGCTCGAATTTCCATTATTTAAGGTTCCCACATTCCAAACTCCTGTTCCCGAATTATAGCTACCTCCTGAATTATCACTAACATAAGAGTATCCAGATGGCAATAAATCGGTTACCTCGACTCCAGTTGCATTTTGTGGGCCATCATTGGTCACTGTTAAGTCAAAAACTACATTTAGGCCAACGGTTGGGTTCGCATTGTCAACGGTTTTAGTTAGTCTCAAGTCCGCATTATCAATGGAATCATCTCTGAAATCCAAATCTCCTCCTGAAAGTGCGTCAGAGTCAATATCGGGTAATTGTACAGCACCGGATAATGGTTCATCTATTGTACCTGAAGGGTCGGAATAGTCTGAGGTGGCGTCTATGTTATCATCTAAACCATCCGAATCGGCATCCGAACTGGCCAAGGTCAAACCAGCCTCTGTTGTGTCATCACTTCCTTCGTTATCGCTATCTAAATCCAGATAATCGGGATTATCCGTCCCATCTGTGTTGGTTGGCGTAATACCTGTTGGGTACGAAGCATCCACACCAGAGGTGTTAACCACTCCAGAGGGTAAAGTATACCCCACCGTAGTCTGGGCTTCAATATTATCTGGAATTCCGTCACCATCACTGTCCAAATCCAAATAATTCAAAATACTATCCAAATCATCTGAGCTTTCAGCAATGGTATAATTTAAAATTCCACTTTCCGAAGCGGTCTCTAAACTATTGAATACTCCATTTGCGCCAATATTTCCTGAAATCGTTCCCCCATCGACCCTACCATCATTATCCGCATCGGCAACGCCAGAAACGGAAACGGCATTGGATTCAATGATATCATAAATACCATCATTGTCTGAATCCAAATCCAAGCTGTTGATTACCCCATCACCATCCGTATCCATGCTGACACATACTCCATTAGCATTCAGCGTACAAAAATCCGCATCCTCATAATTTAGAATGCCATCAGCATCGTCATCCTCGTTGGGGTCACCAGAAAGACAGCTAAAAGGGTTAATGTTTGCTTGAACATTAAAATTAGTGGTTTCACTAGCTCCAAAACTTCCCCCACTGGCTACGGATGCCCCATTTAAAAGTACATTGTATGAACCGTTACCAAAAGAGCAACATATTCCATTGGAACCACTATCCGAAATGACAAATGAAAATGCACCAGTAAGTGAAGTTACAACAGAGGTATTTATGGTTGTAGCAGGTTGACTTGTATATGGTCCCCCTGTAGCCAATACCCCTGAAGGTCCATTTAGGGTCCAGGTCGTTTCAGCAGGGAAATTATCTGTAGTAATTGATATTAATATGTTTGAAGGAACAACAGTAGTTGAAGGGTCTGTGCCGCAGAGTTCCTGTGTATCCGTTATTCCATCATTGTCATCATCCAAATCCTCATTGTTCAAAATTCCATCTCCATCCGAGTCCACGGAATCGAAAATATCCCGATAATCCACGTCACCCCCACTGGATGCATCGGAGTCCACATCTGGAAGAATCACCCCACCAGATAATGGGTCATCAATGGTTCCTCCTGGGTCGGAATAATCCGCTGAAGTATCAATATTATCATCCAAACCATCACCATCAGAATCACTTCCAGATAAGGTTAGTCCTGCCTCAAGCGTATCATTGTCTCCGTCCTCGTCACTATTGTTGTCTAAATAGTCAGGATTGTCCAAACTATCCGAATTGGGAGGTGTTAATCCTTCCCCTGAACCTGGTGAGGTTTCATAGGCATCATCCAAACCATTGCCATCAGAATCCACATTGCTCGGCGCAGTATATCCTGATGTGGGTTGTCCTTCGATATTATCTGGGATACCGTCATTATCAGAATCTAAATCCAAACTATTGATCACACCGTCCAAGTCACTGTCCGTAATTCCCTCTACCGTATCTAAAATACCATCATTATCGTCGTCTAAATCCGATTCATCATATATTCCATCATCATCCGTATCTTGAAGACAAGAGGTAAAGAAAACCACTTGTTGGGTGAAATTGTATCCTTGTCTATCACTACCATTACAGGTAGCATAGGAACTAATATCCAAAAAAGCAAAACTAGCGTCACCTGAAGAGGTAACCGTATTGGGATTAGTTAAATAGTAGGCATTACCATCATTGTTATCGGTGACGTATAAATTATCATCTGGACCCAATTGAATTCCTGCCCAAGAACCTAGTGTTTCATTTTCTATGTTAACCGAGGTATTTGAGCCGATAACATGCATGTATAATGGGCTTTGCCAACCTACAGCGGCTGTAGAAGAGCTATTGTCATGCGCATAAAAGATACGGCTGCCATCTGGCGAAAATTCTAAACTATACCCAGTACTTGTTAATGCTGTTGTTGTTCTTGGTACATGCGTCCATGCGCCTATGGCTCCCGTAGTTGAGTTGAAAGAGGCGTAGTAGATTCCAGCCCCTTCCATCGCAATGGCTATTCTATCGTTTTGCCTTGAAAATCGAATGGAAGCCCGTTCTCCTCGAAAGGGAATGTTTACTGGCAAACTAGAGGTAACATCAGGATTATTCGCCCTTCCCGCTGACAGAAAATTGGAAGAATCTACTTGCCAAAGCATTACGCTTCCCGCACAATTGGATGTACAACTACCCACATCGTTGGCAATTGTGGCTACCCAAGCTCCACACATGGCTCCATTGTTGGTACCATACAAAGCTTCCGTAGTATTGTTTTGAAGTAAATTATTACTACTGATTACGGTTTTGGTGGATACATCAATAATAGAATAGTATGCTGTACCCCCATTGCTTTCATTACTTCCATCTCCATGTAACAAATAAATCTGCTGCAAATTGGTTCCCGGAACGGGCATGGCCACGGCCATTTGGGTTCGGGTCGCGTTGGTATTAATACCACTTCCGCCAGTATATAGTACCCCGTTTTCATCCCTAACGGTTCCCAAATCCGCATAGAAAAGAAGGTTACCCGTGACTGGGTCACTCCAAGCTGATGTGGCCTCAAAGGCTCCATCTGAGGTTAAACTACAGGTAATCGTCGGAGGTGTCGTCCTGAAATCCATCAAGTAACCCCTACCATTCCACCAGTGGGCATCAAAAGTTTGGGCGTATCCGATGTAGGATGTAGCCATGAAAAGTAGAAATAAAATAAATTTAAAGCCCCTGATTTGGATCATGTGAAAACAAAAAGAACCTTGATGTTGGTTATTATTTACTAAGCTATCGCAGATAATAAAAAAGGAAGAATTATTGTTGTGAATGTGGCATTAAGGCGTATATAACCCTGAATCTTGGATGTCAGGAGTCTTGAGATTTTGAAATAAATATCGATGCTGTAGTTTGTCGATTACAATAGACTGACAGTTAACTGTCGAGAAGTAAGGTCCAATCAATTGCTTAGTTTCGATTTACTCGATATGTAATTTTTCGATTTGTAATTACTGTTGAAACTGCTAGGGTTAAGGTAACTTGATTTGAAGTCACTACCTCACAAACCAAAGCGTTATTGGATACCAAAACCCTATATTGTTCACCGTTTTCAGCAGATGTCGGATTGGCAATTGATAAAGTCGCTGTCCCTGAACCAGAATAAATCCCTGAATCCGTTAAATCGACCCAGGAAGAACCATTGAACCGTTGCCATTGAAAAACATTGGCATTCGACGCTGTAACACTAAAGGAAGTACTACAGCCAGGACAAGTTTGCATATCAACGGGTTGTGTAGTAATTGTGGGAGAGGTGATAACTTCCAGATAATCTGGTATCCCATTTGTATTTTGATCAGCAGGAGTCGCATAGGACGCTGCAGAAACTGTTCCGTCACCGTTTACCGCTGGTGCTCCTGAACCGAATGTACCATTATCGTCAGAATCAGTATTTGCGTCCGCATAGGCTTCATCAGCATCGCCACATCCGTCCCCATCACTATCGGTATCAAAACAATCTACAATTCCATCCTGATCGGTATCCCTTTGTGAAGTCCAGATAATCGCGTTCACCAGTAAATCTTCCCCTGCTGCATTGAACCCACCATTACTATTGGCATGAGGGACAATTGCTCTTCTTCCAGGAGCAGTTCCCACATCCATGGCAGCTCCCGGCTCCCAAACGGCTATAGCCACCTCTCCATTTGGGTGAAGCCCTAAAACAGTTCCTGAGGCCAAGCTATTTGCCCTAAAAGAGGCATCTCCTATATCATTATTTCCTAAGGATAATCCCGAAGTAATTGGATGCGTGTTATTGGTTATGTTCACTAAATTCGTGTTATTAGTTGCGCCTTGATTTGCACCCAATATCTCGTCGTGAAGAAAAGTCTCACTGGTAATCACCCCTCTTTCAGTGGTAGTTAAATTCGCCACATTTGCAAAAGCGGTACCACTAAGGGCATCTTCATATATAAAGGTTACGGCATAATTGTTGGCGTTTCCACCAACATCGTCGTCTACTACCGTAACTGTGTAGCCCAAAGCTGTGAGTTTGTCAATGGTGTTTTGTTCTTCTGTACCCGCAGTACCTCCGGTTACCCAAAGTACTGTTAGTGCATTTGGACATTCAACCGAATCTAAGATTCCATCGTTATCATCATCCAAATCTACACTATCCACAATACCATCCAAATCATTATCTGGCAGCACTGTAATGAAAATTGTAGCTGTATCCTGGGCGGACGCAAAAGAGCAAAAGGTATTATCTCCTAAGATATATGTGAATGAAGTGGAACCCACAAAAGTTCCTGGACTATAGGTGATGGTTCCGTCAGGATTTAAGGTTGCGGTTCCGTCGGAAGGTTGAGTAATCGAAATCACCTCAATAGGACTTCCTTCTGGGTCTGAATCAACTCCATTTCCATTATCAATTAAGGCATCAATAACAACATCGGTTCCCAAATTTGTCTGGATATTGTCATCTTGGGCCACAGGTGGAAGGTTCGAAGTATCTGGCAGGAGGTCCACCAAGTTGATATTTCCGTTATTAAAGTCAGAAGGTGTAATCTGAGAACGTACAATTATTCTCCCCGTAGTAGTTCTTGGATATCCAATTTCCAAAACTATGGGCGTACTGGGGCCGCCTGGAAGTCCAAAATGAATCACTCCCGATTCTTGGGTACCATGGCCAAAACCTCCATTAACTTCCCTAGTTCCTGATATGACATTGCCATCACAGTCCAATATTTTAGCCGTAGCCCCAACACCAAATCGTTCTTCCGAACCTGTAAGACCAAAACTATCCCGGTCTTCTTTTATATTGATATAAACGTGGTTTGCCCTGGCAGTTGCCCCAAGATTGTTGATATATAGGGAATTGCTGCCACTTCTATTCTGATAAAGGTCTAAATCGCCATCGTTGTCGATGTCTACAAAAGTACAACCTTCGCCGCTAGTGTTAAACGATAAGCCAGAATCTGAAAAGCTTAAACCACCGTTGTTGAGATATAGTAGGCTTGTACTGTTACCCGTAAGAAAAATATCGAGATCCCCGTCGTTATCAACATCTCCAAAAGCCAAACCTTCAATTTGACCTGGAAAATTGATTGGAATACCCGTGGCCGCTCCCATGGCGGTCCAAGTCCCATCTCCATTGTTTCTATGAATCTGGTTATCACCATTTTCTGTCCAGAACATGTCAAAATCGCCATCGTTGTCTAAATCCCCGAAGGCAACCGCTCCTTTATTTCCGTTTGCCGCCTCATCAATATCCACACCATCTTGAAAAGTTCCACCTACATTTGTAAATAAGTCGACTTGACCCTGTTTTCGTACTACTATATCAACCCAACCATCATCGTTGAAGTCGGTTGCAGAACCATAGTCTCCGTCAGTAGCATCCTGCACAAGACCTAACGGCCAAGTGGTTGGGTCTGCCACATTATAGGGTGGATTTGGGCTATCAGCCTTCCGGGTTACATGGGTGAAAAACCCAGTTCCATCGTTCTGCAGGATGTCAATACCGTAATTGTGGTTGTCGATAAATAGATCTAAATCTCCATCCCCATCATAGTCAAGGGCTCCGGCACCTTCAGAATTCAATCCATCTGTGAGTGATGTAAACCTTTGGTTTGGCGAAGTTCCCCCTACTCCATCCCCAAAACGATTGGTGGCGGGGTCTTGAAGGAAAATCCGAATATCATTATGATCATTTCTGAAAATATCGGGGTAGCCGTCGTTATTGAAATCCACAAACAAAGCTGTTCTCTCAAGTCCTCCCCCACTAAAATCTGGTGCCAGCGTAGCGGTAACATCGGTAAATGAACCACCATCGTTCCGCATCAAATACCCTGCTCCGTTGGTATTTACGACCAAGTCGTAATCTCCATCCTGGTCGTAATCCGCCCAAGCATGACCGCCATCCTTACCACCACCAATGTTAAGGTTATAAGCTGCTGCGCTTTCCGTAAACGTAGTTTGTGCATACGAAATAGAAGAACATAGTAGAAGGGCGAGACAAATGATCCCGCAAATTCTGTTGACCCATATTTTGGCGTTATCTGCTCTCATTAGTTTGTTTAATCTAAAAAGGTGTTAGAAATAGGAGGAACAGACCTTATCTAGGGCCAAATTGCTTAGAAACAGGGAAAAAGTAAAAAAAATGTTGTCTAAGGCGGCTTTGCTGGCATGAACTGAGAGAATTACGCAGTGGAAACTTGTTGGAAAATATTGTTGAAATAAAAAAAGCAGCCAAATAAGCTGCTTTTCAGTATGTTATCGTATTATTTTCTATTCAAAAATTATGAATTCCGAGCGTCTGTTCAGTTGATGCTTGTCCCTGGAACATGGTACCCCATTGGCACACTCATTTACCAATCGGGTTTCCCCAAATCCTTCACCCTTCAAGCGGTCCGCTGAAATTCCTTTAGAAACCATATAATCCACTGTGGATTCGGCTCTTTTTCTAGATAACCAAAGGTTATATGCATCGTTTCCTCTGCTATCTGTATGAGAGTTTACCTGAATTTTAAGACTAGGATATTTTTCCATAGCCACAATTACCTTCTGGATTTCAATCTCGGCATCTGGTCTGATATTGTACTTGTTCAGGTCAAAATAAATGGTACTTAATTGCAACAGCTTGGCCAAATCATCTCCAAAGCCTCCGGTAACAACGTCTCTTTCGAGATAAAAGTCAACTATCCTCGGCTTTCCATAAGACTTGGTCAAATACTCCTCGGCGGGAACATAGCCATCCCTTGAAGCTCGAACAAAATTTCCTTTGGAACAATCCAATTCCAGTACATAATTCCCTTTGGAATCGGTAATTGTAGATAGGATTTCCCTGTTTTCTTCATCTATGAGCATTACTGTAGCACCTGCCAGGATTTCATTGGAAATACGATCTCGTACCGTCCCTGTAACTTCTTGGATACAATCCAATACCAAAGGTTCATTTTCAAAAAATCGATAAATATCGTCTTCTCCCATACCGCCTTCCCTATTGGAAGAGAAATATCCTTCTTTTTCCTCATTGTTAATAATAAAGGCAAAATCGTCTGTGGGTCCATTAATAGGTCTTCCCACGTTTACTATCGGCTGATCATACTCATCAAATGCAATTTTAGTTGCAAAAACATCCAATCCACCCAAACCTGAATGACCATCTGAAGAAAAATACAATACGCCTTCCTTTGTGATAAAAGGAAAGGTCTCTCGGGCCCCGGTATTAATGTTTTTTCCAAGATTAACTATAGGTCCAAAAGTGCCATCTCCAATAATTTCTGTCATAAAAATATCAGATTCGCCATAGGTGCCCGGCATGTCTGAAACAAAGTACAATCTTTTCTCGTCTGGACTTAACACGGGATGCGCAACTGAATACGAATTGCTATTAAAAGGAAGTTCAATAATGTTGGTCCATTCACCATCAATATACTCAGCGCTGTAAACTTTCAGTCGAATTACCCCTTTTTCATCCTTATATTTTTTTCCGTCCAGGAAGTTATTCCGTGTAAAATACATAACCGTACCGTCCTTTGTGACGACAGAGGTGGATTCATGTAATCTGGTGTTCACGTCACCCTCAATCTTCACCACATTGTCAGTAGAAATACTATCCACGTCCACCTTATACAAATCCAGAAAATCACGGGAATTCCAAGTGTGTCTGTATCTCGCTAGGTTTCCAGTATCCCTATCCGAAGCAAAAATCAACCCCTTTTCATAAAAGGAAGCTGCAAAATCAGAGTATTTACTGTTATATTTAAAAGGTTCAACATCATATCTGCCAGAGTTGGCTTCGATTTTATCCAAATAGTCCTCATCAAAGTTTACCTCCAAAGAAGAAGCCATCTGTTTGAACTGGGCCATTATCTGAGCTGATTTTTCGTATTCCCCTAAGGTTTTTAGGGATTGGGCATATCTAAAGAAGTAATCTGCCTCAGTATCATCTGGATAGGTTTCCACCAATTTTTTATAAATATTGGCAGCCTCTTCATATTTCGCATTGAAGTAATAGGAATTGGCAAGACGTTTAAGTAAATCTGGTGAAGTATATCCTTTATCCAGAACCTTTTTATAAATATCTATTGCAGGACTAAATGAATATTCCTCATAGCGCTCATCGGCTTTGGCCTTTACCCGAGCTTGTAGTTTGTCTTCAATTTCCTCTTCTTGGGCAGAAACATACATTGAACTGCCCATCACCGCTAAAAGAATTAAAAGTAGTCTTTTAATCATATCATGGTTTTAAAAGAATCTTGGGGAAACTGTTCTTTGGAATGCCTTGAGCAGTTCCAATCTTAAAAATATCTCAAATGAACCGTCATTGAACTGGGTACCACCCAATTCAGTAGTTTCACGATCATATGCCAATCCCAGCATTATTTGGTCTGTAACTTGAAATCCAGCCAATGCACTCACCGCCGCATCCCATCGATAAGCTGCCCCAAAACTAAATCGGTCAGCAAACAAAAAGTTTGCAGATATATCCACTTGCAATGGTGCTCCTCCAACAGCTTTTGTTAATAAAGCTGGTTTAAATTTGAGATTGCCATTCAAGTCAAACACATATCCCGTAATGAAATAAAAATTGATTCGCTCGGTAGCCAAAAAATTAACCGAATTGGCATCTCCCCCGCTGTTATCAAAAAATTCAGTTTCCAATATATTAGGAGCTGAGAAACCTGCATAAAAAGTATCCGTATGATAATATATTCCAAGGCCGAAATTCGGTGAAAATTGATTATCGATATTTTCTTGGCTGACCACTTCCTGGTCAAAGTTACGTAGCCCATTAAAATCAAGGCTTAACATATTTCCTCCAGCCTTTAATCCAAAGGAAAGTTTGGCATCCCTGGCCACATTAATGGTATAAGACAAGACAGCATCCAAATAGGTTTCTTGTACAACACCGTCACCGATATTATCATTTACGATTGAAATTCCATAGCCCAATCTACTATTTCGAATGGGAGAGTGCAGATTAATTGTGAAAGTTTCTGGTGCTCCTTCCAAACCTACCCATTGGGAACGATACAATCCTGCAAAGCTTAATTGACCCCTTGACCCGGCATAGGCTGGATTCACGCTCAATGTATTGAACATATACTGCGTATATTGGGCGTCTTGCTGAGCATTGCTGTTGTTCATGCTCAAAGTAAGGAACAAGAGTATTACCCAAAAATATCTTTTATCCATGCTATATTTAGTATGTTATTGGCTTATGTATAAGAATTCGGAATCTGTAAATCTGCCTTCATCGGTTTCGTACTCAAAGATATAAAAATATACCCCCGAGGGTAGAAAATCGTTAATGCTCAGTGTAGACCTTCCCCTTGAACGACCATCAAATACGTTATTTACATTGTTGTAGTTTTCCCCGTCGTATACCTTTACACCCCATCTATTGAAGATTTGTAAAGTACTGCTTCTAACAATCTCCAGTCCCCTAATGAACAGAAAATCATTATCTCCATCCCCATTTGGAGTAACTAGCTGATTTACCTCTACTTGGAAGTCTGCATCCCGATAATCCACATCTTCGTTGCCGTCCTCGTCTGGTAAATCTGTGGCAGGGTTCTCAATTTCATCATTGACGTCATAACCATCATTGATATCGCTACCTTCATAGCCGTCATCAAGTCCATCGTTATCAGCATCTGTTCCGATAAATATTTGATCGGGTTCACCATCAGCATTAAAATCATTTCCTTCAACATTATCTAAAAGCGGATCATTATCAGAATTACGATCTAAATAATCAGGTAAATCTTCACCGTCAGTGTTCTCAGGGTCGAGGCCCTCATCGCCACTGCCCTCGTAGGCATTGTCCAGTCCGTCGTTGTCGTCGTCCTGGCCCGTTGGGGGTACATAGCCAACCGTTGGCTGTGCCTCCACGTTGTCCGGTATACCGTCATTGTCACTGTCGATGTCCAGGCTGTCGGGCCTTCCGTCACCGTCACTGTCGCCCAGAGGTTCCTCCACAACATCCAGTATCCCATCGTTGTCATCGTCGATGTCCACTACATCGGGTACACCGTCCCCGTCCGTGTCGGGACCGTTGTCGGGATCCAGGTAATCCGGTGTCCCGTCATCGTCCGTATCGTCATTGGTCGGATCGCCGTCCTCGTCAACATCCTCGTCGGGGGTGTCGATGCCGTCACCGTCATCGTCGAAGTCACGGTAGTTCACATCCTCCGTCCCGTCCGTGTCGGGCAAATCGTTGGCCGGGTCGTCTATCTCGTCGTTCACGTCGTAGCCATCGTTGACATCGCTGCCCTCGTAACCGTCGTCAAGCCCATCATTGTCCGTATCGGTGCCCGTGAACTGCTGGTCCGGCTGGCCGTCGAAGTTGAAGTCGTTCCCCTCGTTGTCGTCCGCCACCAAATCGTTGTCAGAGTCATCGTCCAGGTAGTCGGGCGTGTCGTCACCGTCCGTGTTCTCCGGGTCGAGGCCCTCATCGCCGCTGCCCTCGTAGGCATTGTCCAGTCCGTCATTGTCGTCGTCCTGGCCCGTTGGGGGGACATAGCCCACCGTGGGCTGTGCCTCCACGTTGTCCGGGATGCCGTCGTCGTCACTGTCGATGTCCAGGCTGTCGGGCCTTCCATCACCGTCACTGTCGCCCAAGGGCTCCTCCACAACATCCAGTATCCCGTCATTGTCATCGTCGATGTCCACTACATCCGGTACTCCGTCACCGTCCGTGTCGGGACCGTTGTCGGGATCCAGGTAATCCGGTGTCCCATCATCGTCGGTGTCGTCATTGGTCGGGTCACCGTCATCGTCCGCATCCTCGTCCGGGGTGTCGATGCCGTCACCGTCATCGTCGAAGTCCCTATAGTTCACATCCTCCGTTCCATCAGTGTCCGGCAAATCGTTGGCCGGGTCGTCTATCTCGTCGTTCACGTCGTAGCCATCGTTGACATCGCTGCCCTCGTAACCGTCGTCAAGCCCATCATTGTCCGTATCGGTGCCCGTGAACTGCTGGTCCGGCTGGCCGTCGAAGTTGAAGTCGTTCCCCTCGTTGTCGTCCGCCACCAAATCGTTGTCAGAGTCATCGTCCAGGTAGTCGGGCGTGTCGTCACCGTCCGTGTTCTCCGGGTCGAGGCCCTCATCGCCGCTGCCCTCGTAGGCATTGTCCAGTCCGTCATTGTCGTCGTCCTGGCCCGTTGGGGGGACATAGCCCACCGTGGGCTGTGCCTCCACGTTGTCCGGGATGCCGTCGTCGTCACTGTCGATGTCCAGGCTGTCGGGCCTTCCATCACCGTCACTGTCGCCCAAGGGCTCCTCCACAACATCCAGTATCCCGTCATTGTCATCGTCGATGTCCACTACATCCGGTACTCCGTCACCGTCCGTGTCGGGACCGTTGTCGGGATCCAGGTAATCCGGTGTCCCATCATCGTCGGTGTCGTCATTGGTCGGGTCACCGTCATCGTCCGCATCCTCGTCCGGGGTGTCGATGCCGTCACCGTCATCGTCGAAGTCCCTATAGTTCACATCCTCCGTTCCATCAGTGTCCGGCAAATCGTTGGCCGGGTCGTCTATCTCGTCGTTCACGTCGTAGCCATCATTGACGTCACTGCCCTCGTAGCCATCGTCAAGCCCGTCGTTGTCCGTATCGGTTCCAGTGAACTGCTGGTCCGGAATCCCATCGAAGTTGAAGTCGTTCCCCTCGTTGTTGTCCGCCACCAAATCGTTGTCCGTGTCGTCGTCCAGATAATCGGGCGTGTCGTCACCGTCGGTGTCCTCCGGTGTCAGTCCGCCAAGGTATGCGCTGTTCACTCCGTCGTTCGCGGCAAAGGTCGCCTCGTCATCATCGTTCGGGGGTATGTAGCCCGCGGTGGTCTGCGCCTCCACATTGTCCGGGATGCCGTCATTGTCACTGTCGATGTCCAAGTGGTTCGGTCTGCCGTCACCGTCGCTGTCCAACGGGTCGGTCAGTGGGTCGTCGTCACCGTCAAGGTTCGGGTCCTCGGTAGTATCCAATATTCCGTCGTTGTCGTCGTCAAGGTCCACTACGTCCGGCACCCCGTCGTCATCGGTGTCGTCGCGGTCATCGTCTGGGTCAAGGTAATCCGGTGTCCCATCATCGTCGGTGTCGTCATTGGTCGGGTCACCGTCATCGTCCGCATCCTCGTCCGGGGTGTCGATGCCGTCACCGTCATCGTCGAAGTCCCTATAGTTCACATCCTCCGTTCCATCAGTGTCCGGCAAATCGTTGGCCGGGTCGTCTATCTCGTCGTTCACATCGAAGCCGTCGTTGACATCGCTACCCTCGTAGCCGTCGTCAAGCCCGTCGTTGTCCGTATCGGTTCCAGTGAACTGCTGGTCCGGAATCCCATCGAAGTTGAAGTCGTTCCCCTCGTTGTTGTCCGCCACCAAATCGTTGTCCGTGTCGTCGTCCAGATAATCGGGCGTGTCGTCACCGTCGGTGTCCTCCGGTGTCAGTCCGCCAAGGTATGCGCTGTTCACTCCGTCGTTCGCGGCAAAGGTCGCCTCGTCATCATCGTTCGGGGGTATGTAGCCCGCGGTGGTCTGCGCCTCCACATTGTCCGGGATGCCGTCATTGTCACTGTCGATGTCCAAGTGGTTCGGTCTGCCGTCACCGTCGCTGTCCAACGGGTCGGTCAGTGGGTCGTCGTCACCGTCAAGGTTCGGGTCCTCGGTAGTATCCAATATTCCGTCGTTGTCGTCGTCAAGGTCCACTACGTCCGGCACCCCGTCGTCATCGGTGTCGTCGCGGTCATCGTCTGGGTCAAGGTAATCCGGTGTCCCATCATCGTCGGTGTCGTCATTGGTCGGGTCACCGTCATCGTCCGCATCCTCGTCCGGGGTGTCGATGCCGTCACCGTCATCGTCGAAGTCCCTATAGTTCACATCCTCCGTTCCATCAGTGTCCGGCAAATCGTTGGCCGGGTCGTCTATCTCGTCGTTCACATCGAAGCCGTCGTTGACATCGCTACCCTCGTAGCCGTCGTCAAGCCCGTCGTTGTCCGTATCGGTTCCAGTGAAGGTCTGGTCCGGAATCCCGTCAAAGTTGAAGTCGTTCCCCTCGTTGTTGTCGGGCACCAAATCGTTGTCCGTGTCGTCGTCCAGATAATCGGGCGTGTCGTCACCGTCGGTGTCCTCCGGTGTCAGTCCGCCAAGGTATGCGCTGTTCACTCCGTCGTTCGCGGCAAAGGTCGCCTCGTCATCATCGTTCGGGGGTATGTAGCCCGCGGTGGTCTGCGCCTCCACATTGTCCGGGATGCCGTCATTGTCACTGTCGATGTCCAATTGGTCCGGGATTCCATCACTATCCGTATCTGGACAAGAAACAGGTGAAATACTAAGTGTTATTGAATTGAAGTTTGCTGGATTTGTGGTAAAGAATTCAATGCTATTGGCAAAAGTATTGGACTCCCAAACAAAATCTTCAAAGTTATTTTTTCCCGAGGAAGTTACCTGAAATATATTTCCACTATTATCCTCAGTAATTCCATTGGATAGTCCTGACAACAATCGGTAAGAAACATTGTCATTTGCAATTATTCCGTCAGAGGCCATAGCAACCAAACCTCTGGAATGGGAGGCGCGTATCTTAATTGGGACCGTACCAGAGAACACAAATCTTGTAGAACTGTTTTCTTGTACACTAAAACTTCCACTCCCAGTAGTCATAACATTGGTAGCAGAAATAATAATACTTCCATTAGCAAGTCCAAATTGGGAACTTATATCAAGGTCGGTAACTGAAAAATTTGAAACACTGCCCCCACATCCTATATCTGAGGCCTCAATCAGTTGAAATTGGCCAATTTCACATTCAACTGTGTCCAATATACCGTCATTGTCATCGTCGATGTCCACTACATCCGGTACACCGTCACCGTCCGTGTCAGGGTCTTCTGTATCGCATTTAATTAAAAAGTTAAAGTCCATGACCCACTTTCGTTCATCATGCTCTGGTCCTATCCAACCCCATCCAGATAATCCGTCCAGTCCTGTATTTGAATCCCAAAGTGCAGCTCCAGGACCCACTTGAATCCCCAATTTTGGAGTATGCGGGTCGTTCGGGTCGGGACGGTTGGTAACCTTAAAAACACCTTCTCCCAAACAACTGCCTCCCGATGAGGATATAAAGCTTAAATCGCTATCAATCAAATAATAATGCAGGTCTTCAGCCTTGGCTCCAGAGCAACCTTCAGATTTGAACTCTCCACCTGCAGCACTCCACTCAGTCCAGTCCTTTTTATCCTTTAGATATACATTGACATCCACAACACAATCTCCATATACCGTACTACCGCTGATCAAGGCGGTACCATTATCGAATTCGGTAAATACCAGTGAATGACCATCCTGTGTTGAAAAATAACCAGTGTCAAAGTCCGGATGGGCGCTCGAAGACCACCAAAAGTTAGCTGGATTCCTTTGACCGCATCGGTCGGCATCTATAACAGTGTATGAAACCGTATCCCAGAATGTTGAAAAGATATTATCCTTAGTTTTATCATTTAGGCCAAACGATATGTTGACAAAACAAACAATGCCTAAACAAAGAACTCTTAGTTTATTGGGCAATAGAGATCTTTTTTCCATGTGATATAGTTAGTGTTCAAAATATCACCATGGCTTTGAGGCTAAATGCAGAATAAGAATTGGGGCATTCTTGTCCTAAAAATGTAGTTTTCGTATGGCTTGTATAAACCGAACCACATAATTAAAGTATTTGAAAGATTTCGCCTACTTTAATCGATAAAGTACCATTTACACATCATTACTTACCACATATATGGATACGTATTCAATCTCGCTTTGGATTTTTAAACGGATAATTGAGCTTGTTTACGAAGGAGTAAAATACCCCACTTTTTTCTAAAAAATCGTTTTTATATTCTTTTTTTTCTGCATTCTTTCAACAATCCCTTAAGACCAAGGATTCTGTTCCAATACCCAATATTTAGCTTATTTTTGCCGAAATTTTTTGGATGGATTTTAATAAGGAAATAGAACGCAGACGGACCTTTGGAATCATCTCCCACCCTGATGCTGGTAAAACCACTTTAACGGAAAAACTTTTACTTTTTGGCGGTGCCATTCAGGAGGCTGGTGCAGTAAAAAATAATAAAATAAAGAAATCTGCCACAAGTGATTTCATGGAGATTGAAAGGCAACGTGGTATTTCTGTAGCCACTTCCGTTCTTGCTTTCATTTACAAGAATAAGAAAATCAATATTCTTGATACACCGGGGCATAAAGATTTTGCAGAAGATACTTTTAGAACCTTAACTGCCGTGGACAGCGTAATAGTCGTTATCGACGTAGCTAAGGGTGTCGAGGAACAAACGGAAAAACTGGTCCAGGTATGTAGAATGCGAAACATTCCGATGATTGTCTTTATCAACAAATTGGATCGCGAAGGAAAAGATGCTTTTGACCTTCTGGACGAAGTGGAACAAAAACTTGGGCTTGCTGTAACTCCCTTGAGCTTTCCCATCGGAATGGGTTACGATTTTAAAGGCATTTATAACATTTTCGAAAAAAACATCAACCTGTTTAGTGGAAATAGCAAACAAAATATCGAAGAAACCATAGCTTTCGATGATATAGAAAGTCCAGAGCTCGAAAATATTATTGGTGAGTCTGCTGCTGAGGAATTGAGGGATAACTTGGAATTGGTAAGCGGGGTTTATCCGGAGTTTGACAACTCAGCCTATTTGAATGGAGAACAACAGCCTGTTTTCTTTGGCTCAGCCTTAAACAACTTTGGGGTTCGCGAGTTGTTGGATTGTTTTATTCAAATAGCACCATCACCTAGAGCAAAAATGGCTGAAGAGCGCTTAGTGGAGGCTTCGGAAAAGGATTTTTCTGGGTTTGTATTTAAAATACATGCTAATATGGACCCTAAACACAGAGATAGACTGGCCTTTATCAAGATAGTTTCTGGGACTTTTGAACGCAATACACCTTATTTGCATGTCCGCCATGACAAAAAATTGAAATTCTCTAGTCCTAATGCCTTTTTTGCTGAAAAGAAGGAGATTGTTGATGTTTCCTTCCCTGGCGATATCGTGGGATTGCATGATACTGGTAATTTTAAAATTGGGGATACGCTTACCAGTGGAGAAAAATTAAATTATAAGGGAATCCCTAGTTTTTCCCCAGAGCATTTTCGCTATATCAATAATGCGGACCCCATGAAAGCAAAGCAATTGAACAAGGGAATTGACCAGTTGATGGATGAAGGGGTGGCCCAGTTGTTTACTTTGGAAATGAATGGTAGAAAGGTTATTGGAACTGTTGGCGCTCTCCAATATGAAGTTATCCAATATCGCCTGGAGCACGAATATGGGGCCAAATGTACTTATGAGAACTTTCCAGTGTACAAGGCGTGCTGGGTAGAAGCGGATGATGAAAACAATGAAGAATTCAAGGAATTTAAGCGTGTAAAACAAAAGTTTTTAGCCACTGATAAGCAAGGGCAAATGGTCTTTTTGGCAGATTCGCAATTTTCCTTGCAAATGACCCAACAGAAATACCCTTCAGTTCAACTACATTTTACTTCTGAATTTGAATAGTAAACTATAGTGTTTAAACCTGATTTACGTTGTATCTTATTGAAAAGATATGCTTTCAATCAAAAAAAGTGGCACTATTTAATTAGGTGAATGGTACTGATACAAATTTTTAGTTCCACTTCACCAAAACAAAAGTTTTAGGCTATGACAACATCAAGAAAAATACCGGTGGTCATTTTAAACGGATTTCTGGGGTCAGGTAAAACGACACTCTTTAGAAACCTTTTATCCCAGTCAAAAAAGAAGGATATCCCGGTTTGTGCCATTGTCAATGATATGAGTGAGTTGGATGTAGACGGAGAGTTACTTGGCATTACGGATCTGGTTGAAGAAAACAAGGGTATCCTAGAATCTATTCACTCCGTTGTACTTAGTAGTCAAAAGGGAATACAGGAGCTAGATAAGGCAATTACTAGATTACTTTCCAGTCAAGATCCGGAATTAATAATCATTGAAACCTCTGGGAGTTGTCATCCCATGCCGCTTGTAGCCTATTTTAAGAATCATATTCAGGTCAAGTTAACGGGGGTCTTCGTACTTGTAGATAGCTTGATGCTAGCGCATGACTATAACTATGGCCAGGATTTAGTACCACAAATGCAAAAGAATCTTGTTCAAAACAGAAGGGATACCGTAAACTTACTGGTTGAGCAAATTCTATTTTGCAGTCATTTGCTACTCACCAAAGCAGACCGTATCAATACGGATAAACTACCGGATATTGCGTCATATATTCAAGAGATAAATCCTTTTTCAACCGTACATTCTGTCCACTACGGAAAACTGGCTATCGAATCATTACTTGAACTTCAAGAATACGACTATTTCCGGATAGCCCAATTAGTTGATGAGCTAGAACCCGTTTTAGCTGCTGAGGAAGAAGGAGATAGGCCTTATAATTTAGCAACGAGAGTTATTAAAGATGACCGACCATTTCACCCGCAACGTCTTTGGGAAATCTGCCATCAATATCTGGATAAGGGAATTTATCGCAGCAAAGGGTTTTTTTGGCTTGCTAGCCGAGATAAGTACTCCTTGTTATGGAATCAAGCTGCCGGCAGTATTAGTTTGGAAATCATTGGATCATGGCGTTCGGGAATTGTTGAAGACGAGGAAAATGGACTGTCCGAAATGGAGATACAGCTTTTGAAAGAAATGCTGGCCAAAGAACCTGGTCGTTTTGGCGATCGTCATTGTGACCTGACGGTAATTGGGGACAATACACAGGTAGATAGATTTACCAATGCTTTAAAGACCTGTTTTCTTACCGATGAGGAAATCGAACTGTGGAAAGATGGGTACGAGTTTAATGACCCTTGGCCGAAGCAATTGGTTAAAATGACAAACTAGAAAACTAATTCCTTGAGATTACATGAACCTTTATGAGGCAATGTTGTTGTGCCTTACTTCCAGTAGTTGGACTTTATACACGCAGTTTTTTGTACATTTCTGATATTTAACCAATTAAACAAACTCATATGTCTTCAAGTATCAAACCACCTATTTGGTTCTGGGTAATCGGTGTATTGGCACTTCTATGGAATTTATTTGGATTATATAACTTCTACATATCAACCTTTGACCAAGTTGCCATTCTAGAAACCTTAAATCAAGAACAGAGAGAGCTTTTTGAAGCTATTCCTTTATGGGCTACCATTTGTTTTGGTATAGCTACCATTAGCGCTGTAGTTGCGTCAATAGGCCTTTTAGCTCGAAAAAAGTGGGCAAAGCCACTTTTTATTATTTCATTGATAACCCTAGTGGCGCAATTTGTGAACTGGCTTTTTATTCAGAATGCGCCGGAAGTATTTCCCAACTCCTATGCGATGCCAACCACTGTTTTTATTGTAGGGGTTTTATTAATTCTCTTTTCCAACAAAGGCATTCAAAAAAGCTGGCTGCGATAGAGCATGTTGTACAAAAAAAAAGCCTGAACACTTGTTCAGGCTTTTTTTATGCTTCTCCAGTCGGTCCAAAATTCAGTGGAATAGGAGGTTGTTCGTAATCCTTGATGGTTCCGTGGGCTTTTTCAAAGCGCGCCACGTTATCATTTAAAGCTTTTAGAAATTTCTTGGCATGCTGCGGAGTCAAGACTATTCTGCTTTTCACCTTTGCCTTGGGAGCTCCCGGCATCATACTTATGAAATCGACAACAAATTCGGAAACAGAATGGTTTATGATAGCAAGATTGGAATAAATTCCTTCTGCCGTTTTTTCATCCAATTCAATATTGATTTGTTTTTGATTTTTATCATTTTCAGCCATTCTATTTTCTTTTATCTATTTAAGTATCATTTCTGTAACGCAATTGAATCTGTTCATTTTGTCTTGAAACAAAACGAACCAAAAATTCAAGATGATTTCTAGGAAATTTTTGTGATTTCGTCACAAAACCACTGATAAATCTGAACGCTTCATGCTCTTTTTTGCTCTGCAAAACGCAATTCCGCTTGATTTACAGTTATTTCTGAGAAATCCTCATTCAAGAACGAAATTAATAACCACAAAAAGAAAACCCTGACCGATTGGCCAGGGTTTATTGTGATTTAGAATTTAAATTCCTCTTTTCGAGCCATGATTTCATCATACTCCTCTTTCGAGCCAACAATGATGCTGTCATAATCTCGCATACCTGTACCTGCCGGAATTTTGTGCCCAACAATTACATTCTCTTTCAAACCTTCGAGGGTATCCACTTTACCGTTTACAGCCGCTTCGTTCAATACTTTGGTAGTCTCTTGGAAAGAGGCCGCGGAAATGAATGATTTAGTCTGTAATGAGGCTCGTGTAATACCTTGAAGAATTGGAGTCGCCGTAGCGGCAACAGCATCCCTCGCTGTAACCAAGTTTTTATCCTCTCTTCGCAAAATGGAATTTTCATCCCGTAGCTCACGAGCGGTAACTATTTGACCTGCTTTAAGGTTTTCAGATTCTCCCGCATCCTCAATGACTTTCTTACCGAAAATCTCATCGTTTTCACGGATGAAATCGTCTTTGTGTACCAATTGATTCTCTAAGAAAGTAGTATCCCCTGAATCCTCAATTCGTACTTTGCGCATCATTTGACGTACCACTACCTCAAAGTGCTTGTCATTGATTTTCACCCCTTGTAAACGATATACTTCCTGCACTTCGTTTACCAAGTATTGTTGTACAGCTGATGGTCCTTTGATAGCTAAAATATCCTCTGGAGTAATTGATCCATCGGACAACGGCATACCCGCACGTACATAGTCATTTTCCTGAACCAAAATCTGGTTGGACAGTTTCACCAAGTACTTCTTGATTTCACCTGTTTTGGATTCGATGATGATCTCGCGGTTACCTCTCTTGATTTTTCCGAAGGAAACTACACCATCAATCTCCGAAACCACAGCTGGGTTAGAAGGATTACGTGCTTCGAAAAGCTCAGTAACTCTTGGAAGACCACCTGTAATATCTCCTGCTTTAGCAGATTTACGTGGAATCTTCACCAAAGTTTTTCCTTCCTTAATCTTATCACCATCATCCACCATAATGTGTGAACCAACAGGTAAATTGTAGGAACGTAATGTTTCTCCTTTACCGTCCTTAATCAAAAGGGTTGGGATAAGCTTTTTATTTCTAGATTCGGAAATTACCTTTTCTTGGAATCCAGTCTGCTCATCAATTTCAACCTGATAGGTCACCCCTTGCTCAATGTTTTCATAGGCAATTTGTCCAGTGAATTCAGAAACAATTACACCGTTGTAGGGATCCCATTGGCAAATTACGTCGCCACTTTTGATTTTATCACCGTTCTTTACAAACAACTGAGACCCATAAGGTATATTATTTGTACTTAGGGTAATACCTGTATTGGTATCCACAACCTTTATCTCAGAAGTTCTGGAGATTACGATATTGGCTTTTTCGCCTTCGCTATTTTCTCCAACCACTGTTCTCAAGTCTTCAATTTCTGCAACACCGTCAAACTTGGCTTCCAATTTGTTGTCCTCAGAAATGTTACCAGCAATACCACCCACGTGGAATGTTCTCAAGGTCAACTGCGTACCAGGCTCTCCAATGGATTGTGCAGCAACAACACCTACCGCTTCCCCACGCTGAACCATCTTGTTCGTAGCTAGGTTTCTACCGTAACACAATACACAGATACCTTTCGGCGCTTCACAAGTTAGCGGTGAACGAACTTCCACTTTCTCGATTGGAGCGGCATCAATCTTTTTCACTTCAGCTTCAGAAATTTCGTGTCCGGCTTTAACCAACAACTCCTCTGTAAGCGGATTGTATACATCATTCAAAGAAACTCGACCAAGAATACGCTCTCCTAGGGTTTCCACCACCTCTTCATTCTTCTTCAAGGCCTCAACCTCAATTCCTCTTAAGGTACCGCAATCTTCAATGTTGATGATAACATCCTGTGAAACATCCACCAAACGACGTGTCAAGTATCCTGCATCCGCAGTTTTCAACGCCGTATCCGCAAGACCTTTACGTGCACCGTGTGTTGAGATAAAGTATTCCAAAATCGATAGTCCTTCCTTAAAGTTGGAAAGAATCGGGTTTTCAATAATCTCACCACCCCCAGCAGTAGACTTTTTCGGCTTGGCCATCAATCCACGCATACCGGTCAACTGACGAATCTGTTCTTTAGAACCCCTTGCCCCAGAATCCAACATCATATATACCGAGTTGAATCCTTGTTGGTCTTCACGAATTCGCTTCATGGCCAATTCAGTCAACATGGCATTGGTAGAAGTCCAAACATCAATAACTTGGTTGTATCGCTCATTGTTAGTGATTAGACCCATGTTATAGTTCATCATGATTCCATCAACCTGTTCGTTGGCATCAGCAATCATTTCATGTTTCTCCGCTGGAATAATAATATCCCCTAAACTGAAGGATAATCCACCTTTGAAAGCGAATTCATATCCCATAGTCTTGATTTTATCCAAGAACTCAGCTGTGGTAGGCACATCAGTAACTGCAAGGATATCTCCAATAATGTTTCTAAGCGCTTTCTTATTTAAGACCTGATTTATGTATCCTGCTTGTTCTGGCACAACGCTGTTGAACAAAACCCTACCAGCAGTGGTCTCAATAATTTGAGGCACCAATTCTCCTTCTTCGTTAAAGTCTTTTACGCGAACCTTGATACCGGCATTCAGGTCTACCTTACCTTCATTAAAGGCAATAACCACCTCTTCATCAGAGTAAAAAGTCAATCCTTCTCCTTCGATAGGCACTTCAGGGGTAGACTTTCTTTCTTTGGTCATGTAGTATAGACCCAAAACCATATCCTGCGAAGGAACAGTAATTGGTGAACCATTTGCAGGGTTCAAAATGTTTTGGGAAGCCAACATCAATAATTGTGCTTCCAAAATAGCTTCTGGTCCCAATGGAAGGTGTACCGCCATTTGGTCACCATCGAAATCCGCGTTAAACGCGGTACATGCCAATGGGTGCAAACGAATCGCCTTACCTTCAATCAATTTGGGTTGAAACGCTTGGATTCCCAAACGGTGCAATGTGGGGGCCCGGTTCAATAGAACTGGGTGACCTTTAAGCACATTTTCCAAGATATCCCAAACCACAGGTTCTTTCTTGTCAATAATCTTTTTGGCAGACTTAACCGTCTTTACAATACCTCTTTCAATCAGTTTACGGATTACAAAAGGCTTGTACAGCTCGGCGGCCATATCTTTAGGAAGACCACACTCATACAATTTCATTTCCGGTCCAACGACGATTACGGAACGAGCGGAATAATCCACACGTTTACCGAGCAGGTTTTGACGGAAACGACCTTGCTTCCCTTTCAAGGAATCTGAAAGAGATTTCAGTGGTCTGTTTGATTCAGTTTTAACCGCAGAAGCTTTTCTTGTATTATCGAAAAGAGAATCCACAGCTTCTTGAAGCATCCTTTTTTCGTTACGAAGAATAACTTCTGGGGCTTTGATTTCCATTAATCGTTTTAAACGATTGTTACGGATAATTACCCTACGGTATAGATCGTTCAAATCTGAAGTAGCGAAACGACCCCCATCCAAAGGAACCAATGGACGCAATTCTGGTGGAATTACCGGAACTACTTTCATTATCATCCACTCTGGAAGGTTTTCACGGTTTTCCTGTGACTCACGGAACGCTTCAACCACCTGAAGACGTTTTAAAGCCTCAGTTTTACGCTGCTTTGAGGTTTCAGTATTTGCTTTGTGTCTCAATTCATAAGACAACTGCTCCAAATCAATTCTACCCAACAAATCAATCAAACACTCTGCTCCCATCTTAGCGATAAACTTGTTAGGGTCAGAGTCTTCCAAATACTGATTTTCTGTTGGAATGGATTCCAAGATGTTCAAGTATTCCTCCTCGGTCAAGAAATCCATTTTATTGATTTCTTCACCTTCTGGACCTTTTGCAATACCCGGCTGGATGACAACATATCTTTCATAATAGATAATCATATCCAACTTTTTGGAAGGTAATCCCAAAAGGTATCCTATTTTATTAGGAAGCGAACGGAAATACCAGATGTGCGCTACTGGCACCACCAAGTTGATATGTCCCACACGGTCCCTACGTACCTTTTTCTCGGTAACCTCTACACCACATCGGTCACAAACGATTCCGCGGTAACGGATACGCTTATACTTTCCACAGGCACATTCGTAATCCTTTACAGGACCGAAAATACGCTCACAGAACAATCCATCACGCTCTGGTTTGTGCGTTCTGTAGTTAATGGTTTCAGGTTTCAATACTTCTCCACGGGATTCTGCCAAGATAGACTCTGGAGAAGCCAATCCGATGGAAATTTTATCAAACCTTTTTGGTACGTTGTTATCTTTTAATCTAGCCATAATGCTATGAGATAATTATGATTAAATGCTTTAAAATAAATTCTACTCTTCCAAACGGATATCCAAGCCCAAACCTTTAAGTTCGTGCATCAATACGTTGAAAGATTCTGGCAATCCAGGTTCCGGCATGGTCTCACCTTTTACAATGGACTCATAGGTCTTGGCTCTTCCAATTACATCATCTGACTTCACGGTCAAGATTTCTCGTAAGGTAGAAGAAGCACCATAGGCCTCAAGAGCCCAAACCTCCATCTCACCAAATCGCTGACCACCAAATTGGGCTTTACCACCCAATGGCTGTTGCGTAATCAATGAGTACGGTCCAATAGATCTGGCGTGCATCTTATCGTCTACCATATGACCTAATTTCAACATGTAGATAACCCCAACCGTAGCGGCTTGGTCAAAACGTTGACCTGTACCACCATCATAAAGGTGTGTATGACCAAATCTTGGAACTCCAGCTTCATCAGTCAAAGCATTGATTTGGTCTAATGTAGCTCCATCAAAAATTGGTGTACCATATTTTCTACCCAATTTCTGACCAGCCCAACCTAGAACCGTTTCATAAATCTGACCAATATTCATACGAGAAGGCACCCCAAGTGGATTCAATACAATATCCACAGGTGTTCCGTCTTCCAAGAAAGGCATATCCTCCTGACGAACGATACGTGCAACTATACCTTTGTTACCGTGACGTCCTGCCATTTTATCACCCACTTTTAGCTTACGCTTTTTAGCGATATATACCTTGGCCAATTTCATGATACCCGCAGGAAGTTCATCCCCCACGGAAATGGTGAATTTGTCCCTTCTTAGGTTACCCTGGATATCATTCAACTTAATCTTATAGTTGTGCAACAAGTCAGCAACCAAAGCATTTGTGTCCTCATCCGTCGTCCAGCTTCCACTCACCAAGTGAGCAAAATCATCAACAGAATTCAACATTTTAATGGTGTATTTCTTTCCTTTTGGAAGAACTTCCTCTCCCAAATCGTTCATAACACCTTGTGAAGTTTTTCCACTTACCAACCCAAAGAGTTTTTCGACCAAAACGTCTTTCAATTGTTGGAATTTCACTTCGTAGTCCATTTCCAATCGGGAAATAGCCTCTTTATCCTCAGAACGCTTACGCTTATCCTTGATGGAGCGAGAGAATAACTTTTTGTCGATTACCACACCACGTAAAGATGGAGAGGCTTTCAAGGAAGCATCTTTTACATCCCCTGCTTTATCACCAAAAATGGCACGAAGTAATTTTTCTTCCGGTGTTGGGTCAGATTCACCCTTAGGGGTAATCTTACCAATCAAAATATCACCAGGTTTTACTTCTGCTCCAATACGAATCATACCATATTCATCCAAGTCCTTGGTGGCCTCTTCCGAAACGTTTGGAATATCATTTGTCAATTCCTCAGCACCCAATTTGGTATCTCGTACCTCAAGGGCATATTCATCAATATGGATAGAAGTAAATATATCCTCGCGAACCACTTTTTCAGAAATCACGATAGCATCCTCAAAGTTATACCCTTTCCAAGGCATAAAAGCTACTTTCATGTTTCTACCAAGTGCTAACTCTCCAGCCTGTGTGGCATATCCTTCACAAAGAACTTGTCCTTTTTTCACCTTGTCCCCTTTTCTTACGATAGGCTTCAAGTTGATGGAAGTACCTTGATTTGTTTTTCTGAATTTCACCAAGTTATAGGTCTTGGAGTCCTCTTCAAAGCTTACCAATCTTTCTTGTTCACTTCTGGAATACTTGATGGTGATTTTCTGAGCGTCTACGTATTCCACTACCCCGTCACCCTCAGCATTAATCAATACTCTAGAATCCGTAGCAACTTGTCTTTCCAATCCAGTTCCAACAATTGGAGAGTCTGGTCTTAACAAAGGAACTGCCTGACGCATCATGTTTGATCCCATCAAAGCTCGGTTTGCATCATCGTGTTCCAAGAAAGGAATCAAAGAAGCAGAAATGGAAGCAATCTGGTTTGGAGCAACATCCGTATAGTTTACTTCGCTTGGGTCAACTACTGGGAAATCCCCTTCCTCACGTGCAATTACCTTGTCAGAATCAATCTTTCCATCTTCCTTCATTGGAATGTTAGCCTGAGCTATTTTCATTCCTTCTTCTTCTTCTGCACTCAGGTATGTAAACTCTTTAGTGTTTACTTTACCATCCTCAACTTTTCTATAAGGAGTTTCCAAGAATCCCATAGGGTTAACCTTGGCAAAAACACCTAGAGAAGAAATCAAACCAATGTTTGGTCCTTCAGGAGTTTCAATTGGACAAAGTCTTCCGTAGTGCGTGTAGTGAACGTCACGAACCTCAAAACCTGCTCTTTCTCTGGAAAGACCACCTGGCCCAAGGGCAGATAATCTTCTTTTGTGCGTAATCTCAGCCAATGGATTGGTTTGATCCATGAACTGGGATAGCTGGTTGGTACCAAAGAATGAGTTGATAACAGAAGACAAGGTCTTTGCGTTAATCAAATCAATAGGTGTAAATACCTCATTATCCCGAACGTTCATACGCTCACGGATGGTACGTGCCATACGCGCCAAACCAACTCCAAACTGAGAGGACAATTGTTCTCCTACGGTTCTTACACGACGGTTAGATAAGTGATCGATATCATCAATCTCCGCTTTGGAGTTGATCAGCTCGATCAAATATTTAATTATGGTAATGATATCTTCTTTGGTCAAGACCTGCTTGTCCATTCCAATATCTAGACCGAGTTTTTTATTCATTCGGTAACGCCCAACTTCTCCCAAATTATATCGTTGGTCAGAGAAGAACAGCTTGTCGATGATTCCACGGGCAGTTTCCTCATCAGGCGGCTCAGCGTTACGTAATTGTCTATAGATGTGCTCTACCGCTTCTTTTTCAGAGTTGGTAGGATCTTTTTGCAACGTATTGTAAATGATAGCATAGTCCGATTGTGAACTATTTTCTTTATGCAGAAGAATAGTTTTGACATCAGCATCCAAGATTTCATCTACGTGCTCTTTTTCAAGAATAGTATCACGATCAAGAATGATTTCGTTTCTTTCAATGGAAACTACCTCTCCGGTATCTTCATCCACGAAATCCTCATGCCATGTGTTCAATACCCTTGCCGCCAATTTTCGGCCCAACACTTTTTTAAGTCCTGCTTTGGATACTTTGATTTCCTCAGAAAGGTCAAAAATCTCCAAAATGTCCTTATCACGCTCAAATCCGATAGCGCGGAAAAGTGTGGTCACGGGTAATTTTTTCTTTCTATCAATATAAGCGTACATCACGCCATTGATGTCAGTAGCAAATTCAATCCAAGATCCTTTGAATGGAATTACCCTTGCAGAGTACAATTTGGTTCCATTCGCATGGAACGATTGTCCAAAGAAAACCCCTGGAGATCTGTGTAACTGAGAAACGACTACTCTTTCGGCACCATTGATTACGAATGTACCACTTGGAGTCATGTAGGGAATAGTCCCTAAATATACATCCTGTACAATGGTCTCGAAATCTTCGTGCTCTGGGTCTGTACAATATAATTTCAAACGAGCCTTTAAAGGAACGCTATAGGTCAGACCCCTTTCAATACATTCTTGGATGGAGTATCTAGGTGGATCTATAAAATAATCCAAGAATTCCAGTACAAACTGGTTTCTGGTATCCGTGATTGGAAAATTTTCCATGAAGGTGTTGTAGAGCCCTTCATTTCCTCTCTCGTCAGATTTGGTCTCAAGCTGGAAAAAGTCCTGAAACGATTTAATCTGAATGTCCAAGAAATCCGGGTATTCCGGTATGTTCTTAGCGGATGCGAAATTTACTCTTTCAGTATGATTTGTGAACATCAATGGACAATTTTTGATAGTGAATTCTCTAGTGGGTCATGTGTACCATCACACATAGCTGTAAAAACAGGCTAAGGTCTAACCATTTTATGGAAAGACCTTAACCCAATTTGTATGGTAAAAGCTATTATTTAAGCTCAACTTCTGCTCCTGCTTCTTCCAAAGATTTTTTGATACCTTCAGCTTCGTCTTTAGCAACTCCTTCTTTAACAGCTTTAGGAGCACTATCAACGATTTCTTTAGCATCTTTCAATCCAAGACCTGTAAGTTCTTTAACCAACTTAACTACAGCCAATTTAGAACCACCAGCTGCGGTAAGGATTACGTCAAATTCTGACTTTTCTTCAGCGGCTTCTTCACCACCTCCAGCAGCGGCACCACCACCAGCAACTGCAACTGCAGCAGCAGCAGGCTCAATACCGTACTCTTCTTTTAGGATGTCAGCCAACTCGTTTACCTCTTTTACGGTTAGGTTAACCAACTGTTCTGCAAAATCTTTTAAATCTGCCATTTTTCTATCGTTTAATCAAATTTTTAAAATATACTTAGTTATTGTGCGCGAATTATTTTTCAGAAAGGGTTTTAAGGATACCTGCCAACTTACCACCTCCGGACTTAAGACCAGAAATAACGTTTTTGGCTGGGGATTGCAACAATCCAATGATATCCCCGATAACTTCCTCTTTGGACTTGATATTTACAAGTGCATCCAGGTTTTCATCCCCTACGTAAATTGCTTCTTCAATAAAAGCGCCTTTAAGTAAAGGCCTATCGGATTTCTTTCTGAAGTTTTTGATAAGTTTTGCTGGTGCATTCCCAGTTTCGGACAACATCAAAGAGGTATTGCCTTTCAATACTTCGGGAAGTTCACCAAACTCCTTATCTGAAGCTTCCATTGCTTTTGCAAGCAAGGTATTCTTCACTACTGCAAGCTTAATGTTCGCCTTGAAACATGCTCTTCTAAGGTTAGAAGTGGCAACGGCGTCCAAACCGGAAATATCCGCCAAATAAATATTGGCATTATCCGCCAACTGTGCAGTCAAGTCCTCTATTACGATTGCTTTTTCTTCTCTTGTCATAATTAAATTATTGAGCTACCAGTTATTAAACTGCTTTTGGATCTAATTGAACACTGGGACTCATTGTGCTGGAAAGGTAGATACTCTTCATGTATACTCCTTTCGCTGCAGCGGGCTTCAATTTCACCAAAGTATCTATCAATTCTTTGGCGTTTCCAGCAATCTTATCTGCTGAAAAAGATGATTTACCAATTGCTGCGTGCACGATTCCAGTTTTGTCCACTTTAAAATCGATTTTACCTCCCTTAACATCAGTTACGGCCTTAGCCACATCCATTGTCACAGTTCCGGTTTTTGGATTGGGCATCAAACCTCTTGGTCCTAAAATTCTACCTAAAGGTCCTAGTTTACCCATAACACTAGGCATGGTGATAATGACATCAACGTCAGTCCATCCCCCTTTGATTTTATCCAAATATTCGTCTAACCCTACAAAATCAGCACCAGCTTCTTTAGCCTCTGCTTCTTTGTCTGGGGTCACCAATGCTAAAACTTTAACTTCTTTACCTGTTCCGTGAGGAAGTGTTACCACACCACGAACCATCTGATTGGCTTTTCTTGGATCTACACCCAAACGAACTGCCAAATCAACGGAAGCGTCAAACTTTACATTGGTAATTTCTTTTATTAAAGCTGATGCCTCTTCCAAGGAATACAATTTATTCCTGTCAATTTTGGAATGGGCTTCTTTTTGCTTTTTCGTTAATCTTGCCATTATAAAATTGCTTTACGATTAAAAAGGTCTTTTTCCAGATACCTTTAGTCCCATAGATCTCGCAGTACCAGCAACCATCATCATTGCTGATTCAACAGTAAATGCATTCAAATCGACCATTTTATCTTCAGCGATTTGCTTTACTTGATCCCAGGAAACATTACCTGATTTTACCCTGTTAGGTTCGCCAGATCCTTTTTTAATCTTAGCTGCTTCCATCAATTGAACTGCCGCGGGTGGTGTTTTTACAACAAACTCGAAAGATTTGTCTTTGTAAACGGTGATAACAACCGGCAATACTTTGCCCTGTTTGTCCTGTGTACGCGCATTAAACTGCTTACAGAACTCCATAATGTTAACACCAGCAGCACCTAAGGCGGGTCCAACCGGTGGCGATGGATTCGCAGCACCTCCCCTAACTTGTAATTTAACTACCTTATCTACTTCTTTTGCCATTGTTTCTAATTAAATGTAAAAGTGTGTCAATTGGAAGCAACACAACTTTTTATATGTAACAGCTCTATTATTTTTCAGTCTTCAGAAATCTGACATCAGACCTCTGATTAAATTTTTTCAACTTGCATGTAGCTGAGTTCCAATGGTGTTTTTCTTCCGAAAATCTTTACCATAACCTCTAGCTTACGCTTTTCTTCATTGATTTTCTCAACAGTTCCATTGAAACCATTGAAAGGTCCATCAATAACCTTTACCGTCTCACCAAGAACAAATGGAATGGCAACGTTATCTGTGTTAACCGCCAATTCATCCACTTTTCCAAGCATTCTATTCACTTCAGACTTTCTTAATGGCACAGGATCTCCACCTTTGGTTTCACCCAAAAACCCAATCACATTCGTGATGGATTTAATAATGTGCACCATTTCACCTCCCAAATTGGCCTTAATCATGATGTACCCAGGAAAGTAAACCCTTTCCTTATTGATTTTCTTTCCGTTTCTGATTTGAACTACTTTCTCAGTAGGAACCAAAACGTCTTCCAGGTAATCACCAAAACCATTTCTCTCTACCTCACTCTCAATGTAGCCTTTGATTTTATTCTCTTGGCCACTGACAGCTCGTACTACATACCATTTTTTCTCAAGAACTTCTGACATATCGAACTATCCTATTACTTTTTCAAAATACAATGTGATCAACTTACTGAACAAAGAATCCACTCCCCAAGTTGCTAGGGCAAAAAGAATGGAAAAAACGGCAACAACTACCATAAGATTAGATGCCTTTTCCCGGTTTAACCAGGTTACGTTATTTTTCAATTCTTCGAAAGACTCTTTTACATATGTCAACATAACAATAACTGTATTTTCTTGCACGGGCGGAGAGGCTTCCTTCGACTACGCTCAGGATAAACTTCTCGCCTGATCGGCTTCATAATTTCATTCAGCACGGGCGGAGAGGCTCGAACTCCCGACACCTGGTTTTGGAGACCAGTGCTCTACCAACTGAGCTACGCCCGTTTTTTGGCGTTCTTTCACTCGAAAAATCGAGATGAGCTACACCCGTTTATATTTACACTGAAAGGTATCCGCCATTTGACGGACACCCTTTAGTGCAATACTTTATATAAAATAATTAATCTAGGATTTCAGTTACCTGACCAGCTCCTACAGTTCTACCACCTTCACGGATAGCGAAACGTAGACCTACACTCAATGCGATAGGCTGAATCAAATCAACTGTAATAGTCAAGTTATCACCAGGCATAACCATTTCAACTCCATCAGGAAGATTGATGTTTCCTGTTACGTCAGTTGTACGAACGTAGAACTGAGGACGGTAGTTGTTATGGAATGGTGTGTGACGACCACCTTCTTCTTTCTTAAGGATATAAACCTCAGCTTTGAACTTAGCGTGTGGCTTAACGGAACCTGGCTTACAGATTACCATACCTCTTTTGATATCGGATTTTTCAATACCTCTCAAAAGGATACCAACGTTATCTCCAGCTTCACCTCTATCCAAAATCTTACGGAACATTTCAACCCCTGTGATTGTAGAAGCCAATTTTTCAGCACCCATACCGATAATATCAACAGCATCACCTGTGTTAGCGACACCAGTTTCGATACGACCTGTTGCAACAGTACCACGACCAGTGATGGTAAATACATCCTCAACAGGCATCAAGAAATCCTTGTCGATATCTCTTTTTGGAAGCTCAATCCACTCATCAACAGCAGCCATCAACTCCATAACAGTGTCAACCCATTTTTGCTCACCGTTCAAAGCACCTAATGCAGAACCAGCGATAACAGGACCATTGTCACCATCATACTCGTAGAAAGAAAGCAATTCTCTTACCTCCATTTCAACCAATTCCAAAAGCTCATCATCGTCAACCATGTCAACTTTATTCAAGAAAACAACGATTCTTGGAATACCTACCTGACGACCCAAAAGGATGTGCTCACGAGTTTGTGGCATAGGACCATCAGTTGCAGCAACAACCAAGATGGCACCGTCCATTTGAGCAGCACCAGTAACCATATTCTTTACGTAATCCGCGTGACCTGGACAGTCCACGTGAGCGTAGTGACGGTTCTCAGTTTGATACTCAACGTGAGAAGTGTTAATAGTAATACCTCTTTCTTTTTCTTCAGGAGCGTTGTCGATAGAATCGAAGCTACGAAGCTCAGACAAACCAGCGTTAGCTAAAACAGTAGTAATAGCAGCAGTCAATGTAGTTTTACCATGATCAACGTGTCCAATAGTACCAATATTTAAGTGCGGTTTGGAACGATCAAAAGTTTCCTTTGCCATTTTTAAATAATTTTAATCTTAGTTTATATTAGTGTACAAATCGTTTTCGAGCCAATGACGGGATTTGAACCCGTGACCTCTTCCTTACCAAGGAAACGCTCTACCCCTGAGCTACACCGGCGTAAAGTGTTGAATCCACTACCTTTAAAGTTCCTTTTAAAGGAAGAGATTCCTGCCTTCGCAGGAATGACATTATCGTCTTTAGAGCGGGAGACCCGCCTTCATTTCATTTCAGACGGGCAAGCCGGGTTTCCCTCGGCTTCGCTCGGGATAAACTTCTCACCCTATTCAGGTTTTGAAATTCATCTTTGGAGCGGGAGACCGGGTTCGAACCGGCGACATTCAGCTTGGAAGGCTGACGCTCTACCAACTGAGCTACTCCCGCATTATTTTTTGGAACAAGTCCAAAACAATTTCAATATTTCAAAAAACTTCCCTTTTCAAGTTGTTTCACAAACAACTTTTTGTGGGGAGAGCAGGATTCGAACCTGCGAAGGTGAAAACCAACAGATTTACAGTCTGTCCTCGTTGGCCGCTTGAGTATCTCCCCGCCTTATTTTCAGTATCTTACGAGCCGATAGAGGGACTCGAACCCACGACCTGCTGATTACAAATCAGCTGCTCTAGCCAGCTGAGCTATATCGGCATTTTGCCACTTTTTTACGCATAAAAAAGTCCGCTATTTCTAACGGACTGCAAATGTAGCGTTTTATTTGTTTATTCAAAATAATTTTGAAAAATTTTTGATTAGGCTTTAGCCCTTAATTTTTCTTTCTTTTTCACTAGTTGTCGCTCTAAAGAATTACATGCAGAATCGACTGCTTCTTCAAAGGATTTACACTGCTTTTTTACGATGAATTTATCCCTTGGCACCAACAATTTAATTTCCACAATCTTATTCTCTTTTGCACTGGTGTTGTCCACCTTCAAATAGACATCAGAGCTAATGACCTTGTCATAGAATTGATCGAGCTTATCCATTCGTCTTTGAACGAAATCAATCAATTTTCCATCCGCCACAAAATTTACAGATTGTGCATTTACTTTCATATGGTTTTTGTTTTTAGGGCCACCAAAAGAGGTAGACAGATTAAACTTTAACAAGAGACTTACTTCTTGTTCCTTGGGTGGGCCTTGAGGTGTGCTTTTTTTAGCTCAGCTATGCTATTATGGGTGTACACTTGTGTAGACGCCAAGCTTGCATGGCCCAACAACTCTTTCACAGCATTTAAATCAGCTCCTTGGTTTAGTAAATGTGTTGCGAAGGTATGTCTAAGGACATGTGGACTTCTTTTTACTTTAGGAGATACCAAACTAAAATACTTATTTATAGTGCGATAAACAAGTGTTTCGTAAATTTTCAGCCCCCCTTCGGTTAAAAATAAGAACGCTTCATCTTGGACCTTTTCAAGCTTTCCACGGGCATCCAAATAGTGCTCCATTGCAGAAATCACATTAGGCAAAAGGGGTAGGATACGTTCTTTGTTTCGTTTGCCCAATACTTTTATGGTCTTGGTAGCCCAATTAATATCACCTAGCTTAAGATTGATCAATTCTGTTCTCCGTATTCCTGTGGCGTACAGCATTTCTATTATCAGTTTATCTCTCCAACCCTCAAAGTCGTTGTTGAAAGGTATCTGTTGTAAGACCTTGTCCATCTCTATCTCTGAAAAAGGCACCTCCATTTTCTTTTTGGTTTTTAACGCTTTGTGCTTCGCTAAAGGAGAAGATACAATCTCACCTGTTTTCTGAAGAAACTTGTAGTATGCATTTAATGAAGATACTTTACGATTGATTGTTCTATTGGTCAATCCACTATCCGCCAATTGTACAATCCAACTACGTACTACGGCATAGGGTACCTCATCTATGGTTTCCTTATGGTATTCATCGGAGCAAAACTGACCAAACATCTCCAAATCTCTTTGGTAAGCAATCAACGTATGCCGGGAATAGTTTTTTTCGAGGCTTAAATATTCAAGAAATGCTTTAGCGGACATATACCAAAGGTATCAAATTACAATATGTCCAAAAAAGAACATCCCTTGCAGAATTTCTACAAGGGATGCCATATATATCGTTAGATGTAGCTTTATATTTCCTCGCTATCTCTAAGGCTTTGAATATACTGTGCCTTTTGCACCACAGCTCTTCGCTTTACAGAAGGCTTAGTATATTGTTGTCTTGTACGCAACTGGCGCATGGTGCCGGTTTTATCAAACTTTCGCTTGAAACGTTTTAAAGCTCTATCTATATTTTCTCCTTCTTTTACTGGTATTATCAACATGGGCTACAACCTCCTTTCTTTTAGATTTTGGACGGCAAAGATATGACTTAATTTGAATTGTGAAATACTCTTGGCCTAAAATTTAATTCTGTGGAACCGGGGCAAAGCTTTTTTTATCCACCATAATTTTCGCCAGTATCTCTTTCAAGATTTCTGAAGTTCCTCCTCCTATTCTTCCCAATCGACTATCTCTGAGCATTCTGGCCAAAGGATATTCCTCCATGTATCCATATCCACCCAACATCTGAAGACATCCATCAATTACTTTATCCGCCATTTTAGTGGACATTAATTTTGATACGGTTGCCTCTTTTACAGAATAAATACCTTGATTCAATTGGTTGGCCACCATATAATTGTAGTTTTTGCACATTTCCATCTCGGAAGTCAGCTCTACCATAGTATGCCTGAGGGCCTGGAAGGTATCCAAGGACTTTCCAAAAGCCGTACGCTCCTTCATATATTCCAAGGTATATTCAAGGGCAAACTCGGCTCTAGCATGAGCATTTATGCCCATTACCAATCTTTCCAAATCCAAATGTTGCATTAAATAAGAGAAACCTTTGTTCTTCTCTCCCATTAGGTTTTCAAAAGGAATTTTCACGTTATCAAAAGCTATCTCTGCAGTATCCGATGCTCTCCATCCTAACTTATCCAGCTTGGTGGCGGTTACTCCTGGGGTATCACGTTCGATAAGAAAAATGCTTATTCCCTTATTGCCCAATTCCGGTTGGGTTTTGGCAGAAACCACCAGGTAATCGCTGTAAAAACCATTCGTAATAAATGTTTTTGAACCATTAACCACATAGTGGTCATCCATTTTTACCGCAGTGGTTCGCATACCTGCCACGTCCGAACCTCCAAAAGGTTCTGTAATACACAAACATCCTATTTTGTCTCCCATAATGCTGGGAGCTAGGTATTCATTTTTGATTCTTTCATCTCCTTCCGTATTCAAATGGGACATCGCCAAATAGATATGTGCCCAAATGGCAGCAGCAAATCCACCTGAATTGATTCTTTGCAATTCTTCCAATAAAATAACCGTGTAGAAAAAATCCAACTCAAGACCTCCATACGCTTCTGGGTATTTAAGTCCCAAATAGCCCATTTCCCCAAATTTGTTCCAAATGGAACGGTCAATTACACCTGTTTTTTCCCAATCGTCAACATGTGGAACTACTTCTTTCTGCAAAAAGTCTCTTAGACTTTCACGAAACAAACGATGCTCTTCACTAAAATAGGTATCAACCATAACTTTCTACTATTCTTCTTCAAAGGACAAATATAATCCAATTCTGTCAATCCTTTCCTTAGAAACGTTAAACATAGCGGTCAATTCGTTTGACGATCTGATAGACCCGTTTTCTTCGCGATATCTTACAATTTCCTTGGCCTGAGCAGGACTTATGTACACCAAGCGAGCTATCTCTACAGCTGTTGCTGAGTTAATCATAATTTTTTTTATTTCTGGAGGATGAATTACTTGAAAACGCTCAATAATTCTTTCAACAACATCAGTATTCAATCCATACACATCATACAACTGTTCATTCACCAAAAAACCTCCCAATCTATCCCTAAATCTAACAATTCGTACCGATAGCTTTTCCCCAATGCCATAGACTTGCATGAGCTGTTCTGCTGAGGCTTTGTTCAAATCAAGGATGGCACTTGATACTATGGGTTGTTTGTTTTTATTTGAATAATGGGTTGAGGAAGTATTGGTCTTTGCTCTCTTTTGCGTCCATTCAGGAAATTTGAAAAAAGGTGAAATATTGGAAAGCAGTGAATCTGAAACATGGGTCACCTCTTGAAATTCCGAAGCTGAATTTACATATTTTCCTGTCTTCCTGAATTCAAGCAGTCGGTCTATTTCCAGGGTCGACATTCCTAAGATGTATCCTTTATAATCCGTAATGAAGTTTGGATTAAATGGGTAGATTTTTGGAGTGGCATTGGCCACCGCTAATTGTTTCAAGCTATCAATCTGATGCTGCGCTATAACATCTAGAACAACTCTTTGACTGCCTTTGTTGTTTTGTATCTTGAAAAGAAAATAGATAGACTGAAGCAGTACGATTAGCAACAATAAAAAGAAAATCCCATTTCGTTCTTGTTTGCTGAATCTGAAATGGGATTTAAAATCTTTCAAAAGTGCAAAATTATTTTCCTGCTTTTATGGCATCCAGATAGCGTTTCAACTGTTTTTTGACTTCCGGGAAAAGGAAATACAGCCCGACCATATTTGGGAATACCATAGCAAAAATCATCGCATCGGAGAATGCCCAAATAGAATCCATACTTGCAGCTGCGCCAATAACCACGAAGGTCAAAAACAACAACTTATAGGTTAAATCGGTTTTCTTTCCTCTACCAAACAAAAATTTCCAAGATTGTAATCCGTAGTATGACCATGAGATCATAGTAGAAACTGCAAATAAAACTACAGCTACGGTTAAGAAAACATTAGAGTAAGGAATGTATTCTGCAAATGCTTTGGAAGTAATTCCAGCACCCTCGTAAGGTAGTCCTTCTATCATTACTACGCCAGAGCCATCACCTCCATAATCAAAAACACCTCCAAAATTGAAAATGATAATTACCAACGCTGTCATAGTACAAATAACAACTGTGTCAATAAAAGGCTCTAACAAGGCAACCAATCCTTCTGATGCAGAATATTTCGTTTTTACAGCCGAGTGAGCAATAGAAGCTGAACCTGCACCTGCCTCATTCGAGAATGCAGCTCTTCTAAATCCAACCAATAATACTCCGATTACCCCACCAACTCCGATTGCTGTCGGATTAAAGGCTTCAGTAATAATCAAACCGATAGCGTCATCAACAAGACTGAAATTACCAAAGATGATGTAAAGACAAGCTAAAATGTAAAGTAGAGCCATAAATGGCACCACTTTCTCGGTTACCGAAGCAATTCTCTTGATTCCACCGATAATTATGATACCAACAAGCAAGGCCAGGACTACACCAATTATGGTACCTGCCATCGCACTTTCCCATCCAAACAATTCTTTTACAACAATAGTAGCTTGGTTTGATTGTGCCGCATTTCCACCTCCAAATGACCCTCCAATACAGAATACGGCAAAAAGAGCCGCCGCAATTTTTCCTAAGGTTACAAAGCCTCTATTTTTAAGTCCTTTGCTTATATAATACATGGGACCGCCATATACCGTTCCGTTCTCATCCACATCGCGATATTGAACGCCCAGGGTACATTCCACAAACTTTGTGGACATACCTAAAAGACCACAGATTATCATCCAAAAAGTAGCGCCCGGTCCTCCGAGCGCAATTGCCAAGGCGACACCCGCAATATTTCCGTTTCCGACAGTACCTGAAACAGCGGTCGCCAATGCTTGGAAGTGACTTACTTCTCCTTCTTGACTTTCGTCTCGAATAGTATCCGGTATATCCCCATCTACAATATTAACCTCAGCTTTTTCAACTCCGTGCCCGGCACTTCCCTCCAGCTCATCATATTTTCCACGCACCACATTTATTGCGGTCCAAAAATGCCGAATATTTGGAAACTTAAAATATAAAGTAAAAAACAAGGCACTTCCTACTAAAAGAATAAGTACAAAAGGGGTTCCAAAAACAGGAAAGAAAATAACGGTATTGAAAAAATCTGAAACAGGCTTAAAGGCTTGGTCTATCTTCTGATCTAACCCTATTTCGGCCGTTTCTTGAGCAAACGTAAACAATGGTAAAAACAGGGTAAAAATCGTTAGAAGTCTATACTTCATAATATGTGAGTTTGGTATGTTATATTGATGTAAAGTGGGCAATATCCTAAAAAAAAACTTCGGAATCAAATTATCCTCCTGTTAAACTAACCAATGCTAAACATTTGATTCAGCTTTTTTATTTGTTCTGCTCTTCCAAGAACTATGACCTTTCCTTTGGGCTCTAAAATCAAATCCGCCTCTGGATTTATTATGTACTTTCCTTCTGGGTCAATATAGCCTATGATGGTGCAACCCGTTTTTCGCCTTAAGTCCAAATCCTTAATGGAATGACAATCCACTTGACTGGTTAAATCTTCAATTTCAACCTCCTCTAGGTTAGTTGTATTTTCACCCTCCATGGACAGCTGGTTAATGAACGTAATCAAATCGGGCATGACCACTAGCGAAGCCATATGGTCACCTCCTATTTTATCTGGCATAATTACCTTATCCGCTCCTGCCAATTGTAATTTGGTCAATGAGGTTACCTGAGAGGCCCTACTGATGATGAAAAGATCTTTATTCAATTGTCGGGCGGAAAGCACAATAAACAAATTTTCGGCATCATCGGGAACCGCCGTAATCAAATATTGAGCACGTCCAATTCCTGCTTCCACCAAAATTTCATCTTCATTGGCATCACCTTCCACAAAAAGAATGTCGTCTTCATGTCGTTCAATCACTTCCCTATCCTTTTCAATGACGACAAACGGTTTTCTATACGCTTTCAACCGATCTGCAGCCTGCATACCGTTTCTTCCAAAACCACATACTACGATATGATCTGAAAGTGCTTCAATCTTTTTTTTCACTTTTTTCTTTTTTAGTATTTGAAGTGAATTCCTTCCCAATAGATATTCAGTCACCACCGAAATGGCATATCCGAAGATAAAAACACTGGTAACAATTAAAAATACGGTAAAAATCTTGGCATTGGCATCGAGTGGTCGTACTTCAGAAAAACCAACTGTAGTGACCGTAATAATGGTCATATAAACAGCCTCTATCCACGTAAAATCAGAAAGTAATTTGTAACCAACAACACCGAACGCAAGTACCAATGCCATGAGAGCAAAGGCCAGAACAATTTTTGAGCGTAGTAGCTTAATCATATACTATAAATCAAAAACCGAAGTTCTTTTGGTGTATACAAGGTCCTTGATTCCTAACCAAAATGCAATAAACAGATAGAGAGCAAAGCCAAATCCCAAGGTGGCAAAGGTCAGATAGATAAAGGTGATGCGCACCACTTTAGCCCGAATCCCCATACGTTCCGCAATACGTCGGCAGACTTCAAAACCTCTTTTCTGAAAATAATATAACAGGTTGTAAAAAAAGGACATTTTTAAAAGTATACATTTCTATTCAATAAATGTACGCCCAGATTACAATGTAAACACCTTTTTTTAGAACAATATGCGTTGTACAACTGAATTCTTGCCTGACTTTCCAGAGCATTTCGTGTTGTAACCCCCAACCTTCCATAACCAGAAATAATCGAATTCTTCTCAGGACCGATTTTCGAAATGAATTCCAGTAATTTCTCATTCCAATCTTTTCCGCTATACTGCGCATAACAGAATTTTAAAGGAATCAATGTGTTGATCAATAACAAATCAATGAATGCTCGGGATAATTTCTTTTTACTTGTTTTGGAAATCTTACCAAATGTAAAATGGTTGTTCCAGTATGGGCTCGCATAGGCCTGAAATACCTCATAAAACTCATCCAGATGCTCAATTTCCATAAGTAGTTGAAACAGTTGATGATTTTTGAAGTAGATATTTGACAACTGGGAAACCCGGATGGTTGGAAAATTATTAGGGCGTAACCTGAAAAAAGCAGGTTTGGTATGGGATTTTGATAAATCAAATTTTTGGGACAAGTAGCTATACTCCCTTTTCAATTCCAAGAAATACCTGTCCGTGCAATCGTTAATATGCAACATACCGAAGTGGCCAAATAGAAGACTCTCCAGCTGAAATTCACTAAAACTGGTTTTTCGAACGATTGCAAAGTCAAGTGACAAAGCCTGATCCAAAAAAAATGAACCGTTGATTTTTGTTCCAAAACTTTTACATAGCATGGCGAACAAAACAGCTTCCCAATCATGTCTGGTTTGTTCAAATAGCTTATGGATTAGAATAGATTTTTGTTCCAACCGCTCAAAATAAAGCCGCTCTTCCCAATTTACCCATTTTAATGAATCCCTAAGATGGATATCGTTTTCACAGCCGATGAAACGGGTTTTGGATGTATCCATCAATTTTTCATAGGCTATCAACAGTTTTTGGGGAATACAGTTTTGAAGTTCTAAAGTGGGTATCTGGGACTTGTCCCTTCTGAATACAGCAATGTCGTCTTTCCAAACCACATGAAGGATTACATTATCATAGTTTGCATCTATTTCATGATGGTGGGCATACCAGTCTGAAGATTTCAGATGCATTTCTACATTTCCGGCCCAAAGCTGGCCATCAATTCTAATTCTGGCATTTAAAAAATCTGGCCCCTCACCTGAATTGAGAAGACCAAAATTCACAATCTGTAATTCTTCCTTTCGTTGGGTAGTAAGTTTGGAAAAGGGAATCTTTTTATACTGCCATATATAATGGAGCAATTCTTCTCGCATGATTTGGGACTTTTAAGTTTAAATGCGTATTGGTTGAGGTGTAGGTTCAATACGCTGTTATAAACTTAAGTATTATTCCGCTACTTCCCCTTCCCAATTCATAAATCCCCCTTCAAGATTGTATGCATTTTCAATACCGATGCTGTTCATTATGGCACAAGCCTGACCACTTCTGTTGCCTGACCGACAATACACGTAATAATTTTTAGTTTTGTCGAGCTTTTCCAATTCATTTAAAAACTCCTGTCCCAGGTAGATATCGATATTGGTTGCACCGGGAATATATCCTTCCTCCACTTCTTCGGGTGTGCGTACATCCAAAATAAAAGCGTTATTATCATTTTCCAATTGGGTTTCCCAGTCTTGTTGTGATAGGTCTGACATTTTTATCAATTTAAGTTTTGTAAAAATAAAAATCCGGAGCATAACCCCGGATTTAAATCTCTTTATTCTATGCATTAAACTTTTATGGTGCATCCTATAGCACGAGTTGAGGTCACTTTGATTTCTTTACCAGCCAACATGGCATCCACAGCATCCTCCACATATTTTTCATCGACTTGGGTGGCATCTTGATAGTTGTCATCAATGGCTCCTATATACTTCACCACATTTCCACCAGCCGTTTTTTCCAATAAATACACATGAGGTGTTCTGGTAGCTCCAAATTGTGGATATACTTTTTGACCTTCATCCAATAAATAAGGGAAAGTAAAGCCCTTTTCTTTTGCCCGCACTTTCATTTTGTCAAAACTATCCCCTGGTTTTGCAGAAGGATTATTTGGGTTTATGGCAATCACGGGAACCCCTTTGGATTTGTATTTGGCATCCAGTTCGATAATACGGTCCTCATAGGCCACGGCATAAGGACATGTGTTACAAGTAAAGATTACTAGAAAACCTTTCGCATCAGAATAATCCGAAAGCGAAACCATTTTTCCGTCGATATTCTTCAATGTAAAGTCTGTGGCAGTATCGCCGATATCATAGCCTTTTTCAGCTGAAGTCTTTCCTACAAAGGAGGCCATTGATATTAAAAGTATCAAGGCGCCCAAGATTTTAAAAGTTTTCATTTCTATATTAATTTATGAATTGATTTAATTCGTTTGTGAGTTCCTCATAGGTGAAACCTCGCTCGTAAAAACTACGTTTGTCCTTATTATAAATAAGTGTGGCGGGAATTCCTCCACCCCAATCTTCAGAAACTTTGGGAATCCAAGTATTCTGTTTTGGGTCATCCAGAATGACCACTTCAGATTGCAGTCCTTTCTTTTCCACAAAGGGTTCCAAACGGGATTTCCACATGCTGGGCATATCCAAGCTTACCAAAATGACTTTTACATTTTCATCCTTAAACTCGGCATTAACCTTTTCAAAATAAGGAAGCTCCTCTATGCATGGTTTGCACCAGGTAGCCCAAAAATTAACGATATACGTCATATCATCCTCTACATGAAGCATAGGTTCAAAGGAATCAAAGTTGTATACTGGAAATTTGACTTTCTCATTTTGTTCACTCTTCTCTGTAGTCTTGCCTATAACCGTTTCAGCGGTAATATTGTCTTTTTGCTTGGTTTTTCCAGAGCAACCTACGTAGATAAATGAACCTAAAAGAAGAAATAAGGAAATGTAACGCATCATCTAGTTTTCAACCATTTAAAATTAACCATTGCTTTACGGCCCTTCTTTTTTTTTAACAAAACTTTATCTCGAAAAAAATTTAATCGTACCAGAAAGCTTTTTACATTTGTCTATACAAATATTGTAAGTACATGAATGTAGAGGAAATTATCAAGACCACGAAAAGAATACCCCTTGAAAGTAGGACCTTAATCCATATGACCCTAGTTCACAACCAGGTCAATGAGCGAATCAATGCTGCACTCAAGCCTTTCGAAGTGTCTCTTCAACAATTTAATGTGCTTCGTATACTTAGAGGACAAAAAGGAAAACCCGCTAATCTTTCCACCTTAAATGAACGCATGGTGACGAAGATGAGCAACACTACGCGTCTGGTGGACAAGCTATTGGCCAAAGGTTTTGTAAACAGAGCGGTATGTGAAACGAATCGACGTAAAGTAGAAATACTAATTACCGACCGCGGTTTGGAAGTGCTTTCAAAAATGGACAAAGCGGTGAGCGCGGCGGAAAAACAATCCGTTTCCAATCTAACACAAAGCGAACTAGAAACTTTAAACACAATACTAGATAAATTTTAAAATGAGCACAGTATTAGAAAACCTAAACTGGCGATATGCCACCAAAAAATTTGACGCAAGTAAAAAGGTATCCCAGCAAAATTTGGACACCATTTTGGAAGCTATAAAAATGAGTCCATCCTCATACGGACTACAACCCTATCATATTTTGGTAATTACTGATGCAGATACCAGAAAAGAACTGCAACCTGCCTCTTGGAACCAATCACAAATTGTGGATGCTTCCCATATGTTGGTTTTTGCCGCCAAATCCGAATTCGGTAGTGAATTGGTGGACGATTATCTCAAAAATGTCAACGAAACCCGAGGGATGGACATAGAAAATCTTAAAGGCTATGGGGATTTTATGAAATCCAAACTTTTGGACTTACCGAATACCGTAAAAACCGCTTGGACCACAAGACAGGCCTATTTAGCGGCGCAAAGTGCTATGCTTGCCGCTGCGGAATTAAAAATAGACACTTGTCCCATGGAGGGTTTTGAACCGGACAAGTACGACGAAATTCTTGGTCTTAAGGATAAAGGACTTACCAGTGTGGTAGTGCTCACAGTTGGATACCGTTCCGATGTGGACGAAACTCAAAATTATCCCAAGGTCAGAAAAAGCAACGAAGAATTATTTACACACATATAAATTAATACACTCTTAAATTTTAAACATGAAAACAAGCATTTTATCATTAGCATTGACCCTAGTATTTGGTGGCGCAGTATTGGCGAACCCAATTGATGGAGAGAAAAAGGCCGTAAAGGTTGAAGAAAGTACCGTAACCTGGAAAGCCTACAAAGTAGGTGGTTCCCATGTGGGCACCATTGCCCTTAAGTCAGGTTCTCTGGAATTTGATGGCGAAACTTTGGTCGGTGGCGAATTTGTAGTCGATATGTCTACAATCAACACAACTGATTTAAGTGGCGACTATAAAAACAAATTGGATGGCCACTTGAATTCAGATGATTTCTTTTCTACGGCTTCAAACCCAACTTCGGCATTGGTTTTTACCGGAGTAAAACAAACTGGAAAGAACGCATACAGCGTAACAGGGGATTTGACCATTAAAGGAATTACAAAACCTATCACTTTTGACCTTTCGGTATACGGAAGCAAGGCAACAGCTGCTTTGAAAGTTGATAGAACTAATTTCGACGTAAAATATGGGTCAGGTATTATTGGCACTGCCAAAGACAAACTTATCTATGACGAGTTTGATTTGGTTGTTGACCTTCAGATGTAATTGACCTAAGTTTAGTGTTTGAAAATCCCGTTGGATACCCTATCTGACGGGATTTTTAATTTTATGCGACAAAATTGGCAAGAAATCAATTTCCTTTCTATATTTGAAGCAATGAAAGTAATCAGAGTAAATACTTGGTGGTGGAAAAACCTACGACAGATATCGTGAGCTAGTCCCCATTATAATCATATACGAGGCTTGTCATCACGACAAGCCTTTTTTAGTTTTAAAATCTAAGTTCTCTTAAAAATGACTTATAAATTAAGAACACATTATAAAAAAATTCTGGCCGACACCATTACCCCAGTTAGTGTGTATTTAAAAATTCGGGATAAGTTCCCCAATAGTATTCTCCTGGAAAGTAGCGACTATCACGCCAATGATAACAGTTTTTCATATGTCTGTTGTAATCCCATTGCTTCTATCAAAATAGAAAATGAAATAATAACTGAGATTTTACCAGATGGAACATCACATAGCAAACCGATTGACGATTCCATCGATGTTACGCAAACCATTCATGAGTTTTCCCAAAAATTTGTAGTGGAAAATAACGGGTTCAAGTTTATCAACAATGGCCTTTTTGGGTATATGGCATATGATGCGGTTCGTTATTTTGAGGATGTGAACATTCAACCCAAACCCAATTCTATTGAGATTCCGGACATTTACTATGCCGTTTACAAAAATGTGATTGCGATAAATCATTTTAAAAACGAAGCGTATCTATTCGCGCATTGCTATGATTGCGAGAGCAATGTAGCGGAGATTGAACAATTGCTCAATGTAAGAAGCTTTGCCTCCTATAATTTTTCCTTGGAAGGAGATGCAAAATCTAATCTAGAAGACGAAGAATATAAGGAGCATGTCGCTTTAGCCAAGAAACATTGTCAGCGAGGCGATGTTTTTCAACTGGTGCTCTCCAGACGTTTCACCCAGACCTTCAAGGGGGATGAATTCAATGTGTACCGCGCTTTGCGTTCGATTAATCCATCACCTTACCTATTTTATTTCGATTATGGGGACTTTAAGATTTTTGGAAGTTCACCGGAAGCCCAATTGATTGTAAAAGAAGGTAAAGCGGAAATCCATCCTATTGCAGGGACCTATAAAAGAACAGGTAGTGATGAACAGGATGCGGAGCTGGCCAAACAACTTGCTCAAGATGAAAAAGAAAACAGCGAGCATGTGATGCTGGTAGATTTAGCACGCAATGATTTAAGTCGAAACGGAAATGCGGTCAATGTAGACACCTACCGTGAGGTACAATACTTTTCGCATGTGATTCACTTGGTATCCAAGGTGACGGGAATTAAAAAAGAAGACATCCCAACCATGAAGGTGGTTGCAGACACTTTTCCGGCAGGCACTTTAAGTGGAGCTCCTAAGCACATGGCCATGCAGCTTATCGAAAAATATGAGAAAACGGCCCGAGCGTATTACGGAGGGGCTATTGGCTTTATGGATTTTGAAGGCAATTTTAACCATGCCATTATGATACGGACCTTCCTGAGCAAAAACCACCAATTGCATTATCAAGCCGGCGCAGGACTGGTAGCGGCTTCGGACCCAGAGACCGAGCTGCAAGAAACCTTCAATAAATTGGGTGCCCTCACCAATGCGCTTAAAATCGCAGAAACTATCTAAGCTATGGGAAGAAAGATATTGATGATTGATAATTATGATAGTTTCACCTACAATTTGGTGCACTACCTTGAAGATTTGGACTGCGATGTTACTGTAAAACGTAATGACCAATTAACGGTGGAGGAAGTTGCTGAATTTGACGAAATCGTATTGTCGCCAGGACCTGGAATACCGGATGAAGCTGGACTCCTAAAATCGATAATTGAAACCTACGCACCTACCAAACGCATTTTTGGAGTATGTCTCGGGCAACAGGCCATAGGAGAGGTTTTTGGGGGTAGTTTAATCAACTTAGACCAGGTTTATCATGGAATTTCCACCACCATTGAGGTGGTAAAAGAGGATATAATTTACAGGGATATGCCAAGGGAACTGGAAGTAGGAAGGTATCACTCCTGGGTGGTACATCCGGATTTACCGGAAGAACTCGAAGCCACCTCAATTGACGAAAACGGTCAAATAATGAGCTTACGGCACAAAACATATGATGTTACAGCTGTTCAATTCCACCCAGAATCGGTTTTGACCCCGCATGGAAAGCAAATGCTAAAAAATTGGCTTGATAAATAGAAAAAAGACAATAGAAGATAGAAATGAGACTGCGCATTAGTTATTATGAAGCAAGCAGGTTTTTCAATTTAGTTGGATATTCTTTTCTCTATCCTCTATAATCTCATATCTCAAATAAAATGAAAGAGACTTTAAATAGACTTATTAATCACGAAATACTTTCCAAGGAGGATGCCAAACAGATTTTGGTCAATATTGCCAAAGGCGACTATAACACCAGTCAAATAGCCGCTTTCTTGACGGTCTACATGATGCGTAGTATTACCATCGAAGAGTTGGAAGGCTTCAGGGATGCATTATTGGAGCTTTGTTTGGCGGTTGATTTAAGTGACTACAACCCTATTGATTTATGTGGCACCGGAGGAGATGGGAAAGACACTTTTAATATCTCAACCTTGGCGTCTTTTGTAACTGCGGGCGCAGGAATTAAAGTCACCAAACATGGAAATTATGGGGTTTCTTCCAAATGCGGAAGTAGTAATGTAATGGAATTCTTGGGCATCAAGTTCAGTAACGAAGCTGATTTTTTGAAAAAATCCATTGAAGAAGCTGGAATTTGTGTTCTTCATGCACCATTGTTTCATCCGGCTATGAAAAATGTGGCTCCGATACGTAGGGAATTGGCAGTAAAGACCTTTTTCAACATGCTGGGCCCTATGGTGAATCCAGCCTTTCCTAGAAATCAAATGGTGGGAGTTTTTAATCTCGAATTAGCTAGGATGTACGGATATCTATATCAGAATACGGACAAAAATTTTACGGTGCTCCACGCTTTGGATGGTTATGATGAAATAAGTTTGACAGGAGCTACCAAAACCATCTCAAATGGTTCTGAAAGTATGCTGGAGCCATCAGATTTTGGGGTTTCCAAAGTCGCTGCATCTTCCATTGTTGGTGGCGAGGATGTTTCAGATTCGGCTCAAATTTTTATGAACATTCTTCAGGGTAAGGGCACCGAAGCACAAAACAATGTAGTCTGTGCCAATGCTGGGGTTGCGATATCTACTGTTCAGGGAATATCTCCAAAAGAAGGGTTTGAAAAAGCCAAAGAATCGCTTTTAGGAGGTAAAGGACTCGATTCGTTGAAAAAAGTTCAGGAGTTAAGCCTATAACAAAATACATCAGACATCAGACATCAGACATCAGACATCAGACATCAGACATCAGACATCAGACATCAGACATTAAAAAATGAACATTTTAGAGAAAATAGTAGCTGACAAACGCAAAGAAGTATCCCTAAAAAAGGGGTTAATTCCTACTAATCAATTGGAGGCTTCTGTTCTTTTTGGAAGAAACTGCATCTCATTGTCACATGCCTTGCGCAATTCCGAAACTGGAATTATCGCAGAGCACAAAAGACGCTCTCCTTCCAAACAGACCATAAACCAAAATACCAATGTAGGTGTGGTTGCCAAAGGTTATGAAAAAGCAGGCGTTTGTGGCATGAGTGTTTTGACTGATATTAAATACTTTGGAGGTTCGTTGGAAGATTTACTCTTGGCACGAGCTTCGGTAACGATGCCTTTACTCCGCAAAGAGTTTATGATAGATGAATACCAGGTCTTGGAGGCTAAAGCCTACGGAGCAGATGTTATTCTACTTATTGCTGCGGTCTTGTCCAGAGAAGAAATCAAAACCTTATCGGAATTGGCTAAAAGTTTGGGCATGGATGTCCTGTTGGAGGTGCATAATCAGGAAGAACTAGAAAAATCCATCATGCCCAGTTTGGACATGTTAGGTGTCAATAATAGGAACTTAAAGACATTTGACGTCAGCTTGGAAACCAGCAAAAGTTTGTCTGAATTGATTCCCAATGACTTTGTGAAGGTTTCAGAAAGTGGCATTAGTTCCATTGAAGCCATCGCGGAATTGAGGCAATTTGGATATCAAGGCTTTTTGATTGGTGAGAATTTTATGAAAACGGATAATCCTGGTCTAAGTGCCAAGGAATTTATTGAACAATTAAAATAAACGTCACTTCGAGTGATTTTGGAGACCAAAATTGTATCGAGAAGGGACAGGTCTCGATACGTTTTGAAGAAGTTCAAAACACTTGACCAGAAGATAGAAAAGAAAATGAAACTTAAAGTTTGTGGCCAAAAATATAATGTAGGCGAAGTTGCAGAACTGCAACCGGACTACTTGGGTTTCATCTTTTGGGAACCTTCCTCTCGATTTTTCGAGGGAGATATTCCAGCCTTATCCGAAGGAACTAAAAAAATTGGGGTTTTTGTGGATGCTACTGTTGATGAAGTATTGCAAAAAATAGAAAGGTATCAACTGGAAGGGGTTCAATTGCATGGCAAGGAGAGCCCGGAGTATTGTAACCAACTACGTCATTCCGAATTTGTTTCGGAATCTCATTCAAAAAAAACCCTAAAACAAGTTCAGGGTGACAACCTAGAAATCATAAAAGTGTTTTCCATCAAGGATGAGTTTGATTTTTCAGTTCTAAAACCCTATGAAGAGGTATGTGACTATTTTCTTTTCGACACAAAAGGAAAACTTCCTGGAGGTAATGGTTATGTATTTAACTGGAAAATTTTGGAAAGATACCCCTCAACCAAACCGTATTTTTTAAGTGGAGGTATAGGACTGGATAATGTAAAGGCAATACAATCTTTTCTGAGAACGGAAGCCTCTAAATACTGTTATGCCATAGACGTCAATAGTAGATTTGAAACGGAACCAGGGCAAAAAGACATCAAAAAAATAAAAGAATTCAAAAACTTATTGAAACATGAGTTATCACGCTAACGAAAAAGGATATTATGGTGAATTTGGTGGTGCATTTATCCCCGAAATGCTCTATCCCAATTGCGAAGAACTGCGCCAAAATTATTTGAAGGTCATGGCGGAACCCTCTTTTCAGGAAGAGTTCAATCAATTGCTAAAAGATTATGTGGGACGCCCTACGCCACTCTACTTTGCAGAACGCTTATCGAAAAAATACCAGACCAAAATCTATTTGAAAAGAGAAGATTTGTGTCATACTGGAGCACATAAAGTGAACAATACTATTGGTCAAATCCTGATGGCCAAAAAACTGGGAAAGCATAGAATCATTGCAGAAACTGGTGCAGGTCAACATGGCGTGGCTACTGCTACCGTTTGTGCTTTAATGGGGATTGAATGCGTAGTGTACATGGGTGAAATTGATATTGCACGACAGGCTCCAAATGTGGCTCGTATGAAAATGTTGGGTGCCGAAGTAAGAGCAGCTAAATCAGGAAGCAAAACCTTGAAAGATGCCACAAATGAGGCTATTCGGGATTGGATAAACAATCCTGTGAACACGCATTACATTATTGGCTCTGTGGTTGGACCACATCCGTATCCAGATATGGTCGCCCGCTTCCAGTCGGTTATCTCCGAAGAAATTAAATGGCAGTTGCAAGAAAAAGAGGGTCGCGAAAAGCCTGATTATGTGGTTGCCTGTGTAGGTGGAGGAAGTAATGCTGCTGGGGCCTATTACCATTATTTGGATGAGCCTGAAGTAGGCATTATTGCTGTGGAAGCCGCAGGAAAAGGAATTGATACGGGAGAAAGTGCAGCTACATCCGCTCTAGGGAAAGTAGGTATTATCCACGGAAGTAAAACCCTTTTGATGCAAACCCCGGATGGTCAGATTACAGAACCGTATTCCATTTCAGCAGGATTGGATTACCCGGGTGTGGGACCTATGCATGCCCATTTGTTCCGAAGTGGACGTGGAGAGTTCATTTCCATTACAGATGACGAAGCGATGACCGCCGGATTGGAAGTTTCGCAATTGGAAGGTATCATCCCAGCGATAGAAACCAGTCATGCCTTTGCCATTTTCGATTACAAAAAGTTCAAAAAAGATGACCTCGTAGTCATTAACCTTTCTGGAAGAGGGGACAAAGATTTACAGACTTATATTGACTACTTCAAGCTATAGAGATTAGAATAAAGATATTAGACGAACCATACTTAGATTACTGATTACTGATTACTGAAAAATGAATAGAATCAACCAAAAACTGAGCGAAGACAAAAAATTGCTCTCCATATATTTTACCGCAGGTTATCCGGCCTTAGATGACACAGTAGACATCATTCAATCGTTACAGGAGGCTGGAGTGGATATGATTGAAATTGGATTGCCTTTTAGCGATCCACTTGCGGATGGACCTACCATTCAGGAAAGTTCAACGGCAGCATTGCGAAATGGAATGCATACAGAATTACTATTTGAACAATTAAAAGACATTCGTAAGTCCGTTGACATACCTTTGATAGTGATGGGGTATTTCAATCCTATGTTGCAATATGGAGTCGAGGCATTCTGTAAAAAATGCCATGAAATTGGAATTGATGGTATCATCATGCCCGACCTTCCACTCGATGTTTACCAAAAAGAATACGAAGCTATTTACAAAAAGTATGGGCTCATCAATGTATTCTTAATAACACCTCAAACCAGCGAGGAACGGATTAGAGCAATAGATGGGGCTTCAGAGGGGTTTATCTACATGGTAAGTTCAGCAAGTACAACTGGAGCCAAATTAGGTTTTGGAGATGAGCAAAAGGCCTATTTTGACCGAATAGCCTCATTAAAGCTCAGAAATCCACAAATAGTCGGATTTGGGATTAGTAATTCAGACACTTTTCAAGCAGCAACGGAAAATTCGAAAGGAGCGATTATCGGGTCAGCCTTCATCAAGCATTTGACCCAGAATGGAAAAAAGGACATTGAAGGTTTTGTAAGACGCATTCGAAGTTAGGCAAGTCCTAAGTTGGGTTCAAGAGGAATGGATTTATAAATTTGGATTTCAGCGGTCACTCCTTTAGGACTTTTAGAAAGCAATAGTCCTCCATTGTTTTTCTTAAGCATTCGCTTGCAAATAAACAGTCCTTTACCCAGTCCTTTTTCTTGCTTTGTACCAAGAGTACTGGTTACCATCTGTCCAGTATTTATTTTTTCAAGCTTTTCTTCATCCACTTCCTCCGCAACATTGTGCACTCTAAGGCTGAAATGCTTTTCATTTTCTATGTTGTCCACCAAAATACGTTGGCCGTGGGGTGAAAACTTTATCGCATTTGTAAGTAAATTTCGAATTGCGGTTTGAAAAACTTCTTTGGAATAAAATAAATTAAATTCTGTATCAACAGCATTTATTAAACTTAGATTCTTTTCATTTAGATTTTGCGAATGTCGTTGGCTAATTTCCTCCACAAGTTCATATAGATTGATATCCATATACGACTTGAGAGTCTCATCATTCTGCATGGCCCAATTCAAAAGACCATCCAACATGCTATAGGTCTTATCTATGGATTGTTGTAACATGCCTAAATATTTGTTCCTATCTGTGTTTGAATTAGAATTTCGGGTAATGGTCGTCAACATTGAAATTTGATGGATAGGTGTCCTCAAATCATGGGCGATAATTCGCATAATGTCCTTACGAAATGTGGTCAATTCCATCAGTTCTTCATTTTGGACACTAACCACTTGATGCTGTTCTTGAAGTTCGTTCTGTAAACGAATAACTCGATTAAAAATAAAAAAGCTGACCGCGCCCACAGAAGAAATCATAATAAAGGCCAGGATATACTTTCCTAAAGGTAATTCAGGATAAAGCATGGCACAAGCCACTATAAATGCCGTATTGTAACCAATAACTACAAATTGATGCCAGGGTTTCTCAAAGACAGCCAACAAAAGGCCCATTACAAAAACAATCATTTCGACCCTGGAGAAGTAGGCTTCAAAATTCAAATTGGCGTCTTCCAGCCTAAAGGGCAAGTAAATTGTGGATGATAGGATGTTGATATACACCATAATGATGAACAACGCGCTGGTAGTCATCCATTTTAGTTTCCAAATGACCGAAGATATGAGAATAATAGAAAAGACAACAAGGTGCTTTGCGGCATATTTGTTCAACCCACCTAGCTGGTATTCGGTAAAAAAATTCGTGGCCAATCCGACCAAAACTAGAAAAATGAGAACATGAAAAATAATGCTATTGCGGTTAATAGCAACCAGCACTTTTTTATCTTTATAAAACGTACTCAATGTAGTTTCCAAAATTCACGAATATTGATACTTGAACGCATTTTGATGTATTTTCTTACTTTTTTGAAAGATTTTTAGATGAAACGCAGCATTCTTTTCCTTTTTTTATTGACAATCACAGCGGGTTTTGGCCAAAATTTGGATAGTACAACATTGAAGTCCAGTGTGGCCTCTGCCATACAGGATTTAAGGGATTTTGTAGCCCTGCCAAGTGATGCACTTAATGCCGATGATATTCAGGACAACCTCTTTTGGCTAAAAAAGCAATTTGGGGCCCGTGGCTTTAATACTACAGAGTTGGATACCGAAAACCATCCTCTGTTTTTCGGGGCCCTCCCTTTGGACGATGACAAACCCACCGTTCTTTTCTATATGCATTTTGATGGGCAATCGGTAGACCCTAGTAAATGGGACCAACCCAGTCCATATCAAGTGGTTTTGAAAAAGCCCAATAATTCAACCTTTGAAACTGTGTCCTTTAATGAACTTGAAGACGACATTAATTATGATTGGCGTTTGTTCGGAAGGGCCACCGCGGATGACAAAGGGCCCATTGTCATGTTTTTGCATGCCATCGACCTCCTGAAAAAAAGTGAGGAAGAAATGCCATTCAATATTAAAGTGATTCTGGATGGGGAAGAGGAAAGAGGAAGTAAACCGCTGCCTAACGCCGTAAAAGTGTATCGCGAATTGTTGGAAGCAGACTTTCTTATTATAAACGATGGCCCGATGCACCCATCAGGAAAACCCACTTTAATATTTGGATGTAGGGGAATTACCTCTTTAACCCTAACTACACATGGTCCATACAAACCCCAACATAGTGGGCATTATGGAAATTATGCGCCAAATCCAGGTTTTCAATTGGCTCAATTATTGGCAACCATGAAAGATGCGGAAGGTAGAGTATTGATTCCAGGGTATTATGATGGGATTGCTTTAGATGAAAACGTACAATCCGTCCTGAAAAGTGTTCCCGATGATGCGAAAGCTATTTCTGAGAAGTTACAATTTAAAACTGCGGAGAAAGTAGGCAGTTTTTACCAAGAAGCTTTGCAGTATCCAAGTTTGAACATTCGAGGGATGGGCTCAGGTTGGATTGGTAATCAAGTACGAACCATTGTTCCAGAAAGTGCTACTGCCGAACTAGATTTAAGATTGGTTCCTGAAACAGATGGCAATCGGCTAAAAGGTTTGGTAAAAGAGCATATCAAAAAACAGGGTTTTTATGTGATGGACAAAATTCCCAGCAAAGAGGAGCGTATGGCCCATGACAAAATAATTACCATAAAGGAAGGTTCGGTCACCGATGCGTTTCGGACTGACCTCAACAATTCCTATGGAGCTTTTTTGAAGAAAACCTTAGAAACTAGTTTTGGTAAAGAAGTCGTACAGATTCGGATAATGGGAGGAACCGTTCCAATTGCACCCTTCATCAACGAATTGAAAATTCCAGCTTTTGTAGTACCAATGGTAAATCCCGATAACAATCAGCATAGTCCAAATGAAAACCTCAGGATTGGGCAATTGGCTTATGGGATTCAGGCTTTTTATGGGATTTTGTCCAGTGACTTAGTTCGCCCATAAAAAGTCTAGTTAACCTAAGCCGAATTCCTACTCGCATTAATATTACCATAGAGCGAACGGGTCACAATCTTCTCATAGAGCTCCTTGAATTCCGATTCTTGGGAAATATGGTACAGGGCATATTGCTGAATTACCAATAATGGCAAAACAATATTTTCCCGAATATTAACAGATTCGCGGGAAATGGCTTCGTCCTCCATCAGAATCTTAGAGCCTGAAATTTGGAGGAGCATTTGTTGGGATAGCTGATATTCAGAGTGTAAAATGTTCCAGAACTCTCCATACTCAGAATCCTCATTCATATAACTCGTCAAATTGAAATTGGTCTTGGCCAGCGACATCATACTGTTGTGCATCAGTGCACGGAAAAAGGGAACTTCTTTATATAGCTTTTTCACCTCTCCCAAACGCCCCTCGTCCTTAAATTTCTGAATGGCAGTTCCCAAGCCAAAATACCCAGGTACATTTTGCTTAAGCTGACTCCAAGAGCCTACAAAGGAGATAGCCCTTAAATCCGATAAAGTCAATTGTTTTTTATTTCCCCGTTTTCCGGGTCGACTACCAATATTCGCGTTGGAGTAATATTTTAGAGTACTCCTATTCTCAAGATAGGAAATGAACTTCTCATGTTGTTTTAGCGCATCGTACTTGGCAAAGCTCAAGGTAGAAAGTTCCTCAATTAATTTTCGTTGCTCCGCACTTATTCCAATTTCTTTACCAAAAAGATTGTTGCTAAGACCTGCTGTCAGTAACTGCTCTGCATTGTGTATAAACTGATCTTTCGTCCCGTAGGTACTGGTAATGGTTTGCCCTTGAATGGTCAATTGAATTTCATGGTTGGCCACATCTTTGGTCTGCGCCGCATAAAAACGATGCGTTTTTCCTCCTCCACGGGCGGGCGGGCCTCCCCTACCATCAAAAAATAAGGCTTTGATCCCATTTTTCTTGCAGACCTTGCTCAAGGTTTCTTTTGTCTTTAATATGGACCAGTTGGCTTTAAGATATCCCCCATCTTTGGTACCATCAGAAAAGCCTAACATTATGGTATGGGTATCCTTCCTTTTTGTCAGGTGGTCACGATACATTTTTGTATCAAAAAGGGTTTGCATAACACTTTCTGAGGCTTCCATGCCCTTCATGGTTTCAAAAAGAGGGACAATGTCAAACGTAATTTCTTTGGCATCCCATCCGCACCAACGGAACAATCCGAACACAAAAAGAACTGAAAAGATATCTTCGGAATTACTTATGATATAACGATTACAACCCTCCTCGCCATTCTTTTCCTGAATGGATTTTAACTGTTTGATGTTGGCAATAGTATCCTTTACGATATCCTCCTCATATTTTTCCGGATCAATTTTTGGATTTTTTTTCAACAACCAATCTACCAACTGCTTTTCCGAAAGCTCGTCCAGACTTTCCTTTATCGCTCCCTCTTCCTTAAGAATGGTTTCAACCGCCAGATAGTGCTTGCTGTGATCTTGGCGAATATCCAGCGTAGCAAAGTGCGATTTAAAAATCTGGACTTTATTGATTAGGCTGTCCAACTCTCCCAAATAAAGTCCGTGATAATCTTCCAAAAGTACTCCTCGGATTTCATTGAGTTTGCCCAAAATTTCCTCATAACCAATCACATAGTCCACATTAAACATCGCTTGATACAGCGAATCGCTTAGGGTAATCAATTCGTTTTGAAGCGCTTTGAAAGTGAGTTTCTTACGAATCGTTTTGAGCTCATTGTAGTAGCACTTCATCAAGGTAGTCCGAAGTTCATCAGCTACCTGATTGGTGATTTTTGCCGTTACAAAAGGATTTCCATCGCGGTCACCTCCAGGCCAAAAACCCAGTTTAATGATATCATAATTCGAAAACTCCTTATTCGGAATATTGCGTTTCACATAAGAAAACAGTTCTCCTACCGCGTCATAGTAGGTATGCCGGAGTATGTGGATAATATTTTTTGCCTCGTCCAGAGGAGTTGGCTTTTTGGCATTGACCAAGGAGGTCAAACCCAATTGTTGTAACGTGATATCAATATCATTAACCTTGTTCTCTTGTATCAATTGACCTAAATCGGAAATAATATCAAGAACTGCCGGTGTATAAAATTGGGTGGGGTGGGCCGTTAAAACTATCCGTGCACTAAAGGTCGATAGCTTTTTCGATATCTTATCCCAGTTTTTGTCTTGATCCACTAATTTAAAGTAGTCTTTGATGGACAGCGAACTGGTATATTTTTGAAGTTTTGGGAAGGCCGAATCCTCGACACTGTCATACAAAACCACCTGTCTTTCAACATATTGGATAATATTAAACATAAAATCCAATCGTTTTCTTTCAGAATCAATATCAGTGAAATTATCGAAAAAATTATCCAGAATCTCTTGGGGTTTTTTCCCAGCATTCAAGCCTTTTTCGCATTGATCAAACAATATCGGAATCAAAATTCCCACATTTTCAATATTGCGATAGGGCAAACTCAAGAAGAGACTGTTATAAATGGTAAATTTATTTACCACTGATTTCTTGAATTCCTCAAGTCTTTGTACCTGATGTTTATGACTATGTTGTGACATGATATAGGCAGCTTTGAAGCTTTAAATATCGGGATAAAAGCCAGATTACCCCAGTTTGTTTTCTCAAATAACAATTTGTTAAGCTAGAGGAAGAAAAAATAACAGGATAGAAGTCAGCAACTATTCTATTCCCAGCTATTCATGAAAAATGGACGATATTGGTCTACCCGGAAATCAAAGGTGTTGTATGAAGGATTCTTCTGCTTTTGGTCTTTGTATTTCTGAAGACTTCCCACCGCCCTATTGGCGGCCCCGGAAGGCGCGGTAAAAGAAACCGTCTTAATGGTTCGGTTTTTTCCAGGTAAATCAAATTGATGGATTCTAGGTACTTCCGACGAAACTATTTCCAATTGCATATCTTCTGTTCTTGCAAGCTTTCTGAAAAAATACTCGGGACCATTCTTGCTATTTCCTCCCATAAACAAGACAGTATTGATGTTAATGTATTCCTTCAAGAATCCAAAAATGTCTCTGAGTTTTACGTTTTGCATTCCCAAATCTGAAGCATCCACTTTTTCCCGCTCCGCACTTTCTACAATGTCACATACTGCAATGCGATGCTTCAGTAAAAACTGTTTTCGTTGCAAAATGGCCTCCTGGGTCGTCTCATATTTGAGACCGATACTGAAAATTTCATCCAAAATGGGCCAAAGCATGCCATTCCTACTCCCATAACAGAAGTCCACATCATCATGTTTCAAATCTCCGGAAGTAAACCTAGGCGGCGGCAAAGTCCCCACAATGAGCTTTTCCGCTTCGGGAAACAAAAAGGGTTCGTAGGGATGTTTATGAAAAAACAATAGGTTTTGAAATAGATTTATCGCACGAAAACGGGTTGATTTGGTTTTAAGGTATGTTCCTGACTGAACAAATAGCCGTCGTAATTGAATCCTTTGATATCATCCAAGGTCTTAGCATCTGAATCCAAGATATAGCGCACCATAGAACCTCTTGCTTTTTTGGCAAAGAAACTAATGACTTTTAGATTGTCGTTTTTCCAATCCTTAAAGATTGGGGTAATCGCTTCCGTTCTCAGCAATTTTTCGTCAATGGCACCGAAATATTCATTGCTGGCCAGATTCACAAAAAGTTCCCCTTCCTCCAGTTCTTCATTGATATGTTGGGTGAGCTGCTTCTTCCAAAACTCATATAAATTCTTCTTCCGGGCTACTTTCAATTGGGTTCCCATTTCCAACCGATAGGGTTGCACCAAATCCAACGGTCTCAAAATACCATAAAGTCCAGAAAGAATTCTGAGCGTATTCTGTAGGGTATCTAATTTGTCCTCGGAAATCGTAAATGCATCCAAGCCTTGATACACATCTCCATTAAATGCATACATGGCTGGCCTTGCGTTTTCTGGTGTAAATGGTGTGGAAAATTGCTGATTTCGCTCCCAATTCAGTTCAGCCAAATTGTCCGAAATGGACATCAACTTTGCCAAAGCCTTGGGTTTCTTTTTAGCTAGAACTGAATTCAATTTTACGGCTTGCTCCAAAAACTGGGGTTCGCTAAACCTTGTTGTAGGCAAAGCGGTTTCAAAATCAAGGGATTTAGCCGGAGAAATGACAATTTTCATAACACTAATTTTCAGTAAAAATAAGAAGGAAAGTCCATTTAAAGCGGAACCTCTTAATGATGTTTAACAATGCAAAGATTGAAAAAACCTATTAGGCATTGTGCTTGGCATAATTGCTCCATTTTTCAATCCCATTTTGCATATCTTCGGGAAGTTCAGAATCAAATCTCATAAACTCTCCCGTCTTTGGGTGTTCAAATCCCAGTGTTTTGGCATGAAGGGCTTGTCTGGGCAATACCTTAAAGGTATTTTCAACAAATTGCTTGTATTTGGTGAAAGTGGTGCCCTTAAGGATTTTGTCTCCTCCATAGCGCGCATCATTGAAAAGTGTATGGCCCAAAAACTTCATATGTACTCGAATCTGATGTGTTCTACCCGTTTCCAGCTTGCAAGATACCATGGTAACATAGCCAAAACGTTCCAAAACCTTGAAGTGCGTAACGGCCTCCTTTCCTGTATCTCCCTCTGGAAACACCATCATCTGTAATCTATTTTTTGGATTTCTGCCGATATGCCCTTCAATGGTACCTTCGTCCTCATCCATATTTCCCCACACCAAAGCGATATATTCCCGCTCACTACTTTTTTCAAAAAACTGTTTTGCTAAATGGGTCATGGCTTCCTCAGTTTTGGCAATGACCAAAAGTCCAGAAGTGTCCTTGTCTATGCGATGAACCAATCCGGGTCTATTCGAACTATTCTTAGGTAGGTTTTCAAAGTGATGTACTAGGGCATTAATCAACGTTCCGGAGTAATTTCCGTGTCCGGGATGAACTACCATTCCTGGGGGTTTGTTGACGACCAAAAGAGTATCATCTTCATAAACAATATCCAAAGGGATGTCCTCGGGGGTCAACAAAAATTCATAAGGTGGATGCTCAAACAACACTTTGACCTCATCCCCAGCCTTTACCTTGTAATTTTGTTTGACTAATGCATCGTTTACCCAAATATGGCCTTGCTTAGCGGCCTGTTGGATTTTATTTCGAGTTGCATTCTCAATAAAGTTCATTAGAAATTTGTCCACACGCAATGGTTCCTGTCCCTTGGCGGCAACAAAGCGATAATGCTCAAAAAGTTCATCCGGGTTAACCTCTGGATTTTCTGAACTATCCATGGCTATTGTGAATCTGCTTGGATACGGGCTTTAGCAGGAACTGTTCCATTTCCGCAAATCAGTTCAATTTTGGAAGTCTTCGGTATTTTATCTCCTGGCTTAAGATACTTGCCCTTGTGCTTCATTTGGTAGACCATATCCCTCCCCAACTCATCGATATAGGTAACGCGTTGCACATCCAGTCCTACGGCACGCAACATGGAAGTAGCATTACGTTGGGTCACCTGAATAATATCTGGAACGGTCACTTTCTTATATCCGGATGGATTGACGGTAAAATATATTTTTCTATTCGCTTTCACCTTATTTCCCGCGGGTGGGTCCTGTTCCAAAATAGAAAAACGGGGGTATTCTGGATTATAATTTGAAGAGTCCAGTACTTGATATCGCAATCCAGAATCTTCAACTGCTTTTCGCATTTCGATTACGGACATTTTAGAAAAATCAGGCACTTCCACAAATTCCCCGTGGTTGGTTGTGCTCTTTAACCAGCGTAAAACTCCATAACTGATAAGCACTAAGGCAACGATAGCCAGTCCCAATTGAATCAAAAAAGTTTTACTTTTCAAAAAGCTCAAAAAATGTCTCATGTTATGTAGGTAACTGAGCAAATATAGGAAAGCCAATGCTTTTTTCTTTACTTTGAGCCAGCCATATTCGATGACCGGATGAAAAAGAACATTGCCATTGTCATGGGAGGATATTCCAGCGAGCACGATATTTCCATAAAAAGCGCAGAAGTAGTCTATTCCCACTTGGACAGGGAAAAATTCAACCTCTATCGAATTCATATCTCCCGTCAAAACCCAGAAAATTTGACTCTCCAGAAAGAAAAATGGGTGTATCTGAATGAGCATAACGAAGAATTTCCTGTGGACAAATCGGATTTTAGTATCACCATAACGGGCAAAAAAGTGGTTTTTGATTGTGTCTTCAATGCCATTCATGGCACTCCTGGAGAAGACGGTCTTTTACAAGCCTACTTTGAGCTGTTGGGTATTCCTCAAACCTCTTGTGACTATTATCAGGCGGCCTTAACCTTTAACAAACGTGATTTGTTGAGCACATTAAAACCATTTAGGGTTCAGTGTGCTAATTCATATTACATCAATGCCGGAGAAACTATCAATGAAGATTTGATTGTAGAAAAGGTTGGATTGCCTTGTTTCGTAAAAGCGAATCGAGCTGGAAGTAGTTATGGTATTTCCAAGGTTTATGAAAAAGACAAACTGAAAGAGGCCATTGCTGAATCTTTTACAGAGGATAATCAAGTACTCATCGAGTCTTTTTTAGATGGAACAGAGGTTTCGGTGGGCGTAATTACCTATAAGGGTGAAGTAACTGTTTTACCAATTACCGAAATTGTTTCTGAAAATGACTTTTTTGATTATGCTGCTAAATATGAAGGAAAGTCTCAAGAAATCACACCGGCCAGAATAACTAAAGAACAGGAACAAAAAGTGTCCATCTTGGCAAAGTATATATATGAAACTCTCGGTTTAAAAGGGTATTCGCGTAGCGAGTTCATTTTTGTAGACGACGAACCTTATTTGTTGGAAGTAAATACCACCCCAGGACTTACAGAGGAAAGTATATTACCACAACAGGCGGGAGTAGCGGGAATCAGCCTTTCTGAATTATTTGAAAGTGCCATAGAAGAAGCTTTACGTTAGAATACCTATTTTTAAATAAACTTTCCCATATGAGACGTGCCATTTTCCCAGGTTCATTTGACCCACTTACGCTAGGACATTTTGATATTATTTCCAGGGGAATAACATTATTTGATGAACTGATTATTGCTATCGGAATTAACGCCGACAAAAAATACATGTTCACCTTAGAGGAAAGAACCCATTTTATCCAAGAAGCTTTTAAGGATGAGCCGAAAATCAAAGTGCTTACCTATCGAGGGCTAACCGTTGATTTCTGTAAGGAAGTAGAGGCCAATTTTATTCTACGTGGCCTTCGGAATCCAGCAGATTTCGAATTCGAAAAAGCTATCGCTCACACCAACCGGAAATTATCGGAGATTGAAACGGTCTTTCTATTAACCTCTTCTGGAAAATCATACATAAGCTCCTCAATAGTTAGGGATGTCATACGAAACGGTGGGGATTACACCGGATTGGTACCGAATACAGTTAAGGTAAAATCATAGGAAACCTCTGATTTCATTCTTAACCCTTTTTTGTATTTCATCGATACTTAAGAGTCAAAAATCTCCATAACCTTACAGATAATCGATAAAACAACAGCTTTTCTATCATTCACAACATAAAAGGTTGATATGGGAGCAATACTATTACTTTAGTAAGAAATTTCTTTAATCCCAATCTTAGTCTTACTATCTTGAAATCAACTCAAACCGACCTTAATCGACCTATTTTACAGCAATTACCTTTGGCCACAGCATTAATTGACCTTGATTTTAATCTAATAGAAGCCTCCCATACTTGGTATCAGTTTTTCAAATCAAATTCAGAACTTACCAATAACCAAAACATATTTTCTTTCTTCGAAGGGCATGAGGGGTGTACCCCAGAACTTCTGGAGCAGTATTTAATAGGTAATGATATCCGAACCATTCGACATAGAGTCCTAAATGAAACGAGTACCACATGGTTGGAAAGTACGTTTGCCCCATGGTTTGATGGGAACAAAACCATTCAAGGCACCATAATCCAGACTATTGATATTGGAAGGGAAATCCAAAAAGATATTGAGCTGGAGCAGTCCCGAGAGCTTTTCCAAGCTACTACAGAAGTTTCAAAGATAGGTAGTTGGGAGTATACCATTGAGACAGAAAAACTGTCTTGGTGCCCAATGACCAAGAAAATTCATGAGGTACCGGAAAACTACGAGCCCAGCGTTGCCCAAGCCATAGACTTTTACAAACAAGGATATAGTAGGAACAAAATATCCATGCTTTTCCATAAAGTATTACAGGAAGGAACTTCCTTTAATGAGCGCTTGCAAATAATAACCCAAAAAGGTGAAGAACGTTGGGTCGCCGCTGGAGGAAAAGCCATAAAGAAAGATGGGAGGGTCATAAAAATATTTGGCACATTCCAAGACATTCATCAACAAGTTGTTGCCGAAAAACGTACTAAGGAAAGTGAACGTTTGTTGACTACCTTAATTGACAATTTGCCTATCAATGTTTTTATCAAAGACAAAGATTCACGTAAAATATTGGTCAACAAAGCTGAGTGTTCTTATTTGGATGCCAGTCCAGAAGAGTTGATTGGCAAAACGGACTTTGATCTCTACGATGAAAAAGTTGCAAAAACATCCCGTGACGAAGACCTGGAAGTGATGCGCACCCAGAATTCAATGTTGGGCGAAGAGACCATAAACGTCAGAAAAGATGGAAGCATTACTCATTTTCTTACTTCAAAAATCCCCTTACTTGATGTAGATGGAAAAGCCTATGGCCTTATTGGCATGAGCATGGATATTACCAATCTCAAGCAAAAGGAGGAGCAGCTAAGAAATCTTATAAACGTAACTGCGATTCAGAATAAGAAGCTCATAAATTTTGCACATATCGTATCCCATAATTTACGATCGCACAGTGCCAACTTTTCCATGCTTTTGGACTTTTTGATCAAAGAGAAAGTACCTAGCGAAAAGGAAAGGATTCTTAATATGTTATCCTCCGCTTCAGATAATTTATTGGATACCCTGGAAAACCTCAATGAAGTGGTTGATATCAGCACGAACGTGAACCTGGACAAAAAATCCCTTAGTTTGAACGAGGGAATTGAACGGGTACAACAAAATCTTTCCGCATTTCTAGAAAAGAACCAGGTTGAAATCTTCAATACGGTAGATAAAAGCCTAAAGGTGATGAGTGTACCTGCTTATTTGGAAAGTATCATCCTGAATTTGTTAACCAATGCCGTAAAATATAGTAACCCTTCACGATCTCCTAAAATTACTTTGGAAGCTTCAAAAACGGAGAAGGGTGTTACTTTTTTGGTCAAGGATAATGGTCTAGGAATAGATTTAGACCGCTATGGTGACAAAATTTTCGGAATGTATAAGACCTTTCACAACAACAAGGATGCAAGAGGTTTGGGGCTTTACATCATAAAAAATCAAATTGAGGCTATGGATGGCTATATCCAGGTCGAAAGTTCGGTAGGCAAAGGAAGCGTTTTCAAAGTGTTCTTTAATGAAGAAGATGAATAGTATTTTTATAATTGATGACGATCCTATCACGGTATTTGGTATTAAAAAAATGCTCAAGGATACCGTTGATTGTGAAGCCATCAGCACATTTCACAATGGGAAAATGGCCATTGAATACTTAAAGGAGGGTATTCCAAATAACCTTCCTATTCCAGAGGTCATTTTTTTGGATATCAATATGCCCATTATGGACGGCTGGGAATTTCTCGAGGAGTTTCTAAAGTTGCCCATACAAAAAAGGATTATTATCAATGTCATTACCTCTTCCATCGATCCTTCGGATTACGAAAAGTGGAATCATTTTAGATTGAACTCCTATCACTATCTAAACTTCAAAAACAAACCTATCTTTAAGATAGAAACCACGGATTTGACCAGAATACATCTGGCGTCATAATTCATAATAATCGTCTATTTTTGAGGTTTAAGGGAAGATACGTTTTCCCGCTTAGTAAATTGTTATAATTTGAGGTCTTACTTTTTATTCTTAGTGCCCTTCCTGTTCTTCTCTTCTTGCAAACAACCTCCAGAAGATAAGGTAGAAATCTATAAAACGGTTTTTGAATCCACCAAAGGTGAGGAAACCGCTACCTATGAAGAAACCATTGCTTTTTACATTCGATTGGCCAAAGAATTTCCTGAAATCAATATCCAAACCATAGGTGAAACTGATAGCGGTCTTCCCCTGCATATGGTCACCTTCAACCCAGATGGGGATTTTAATTTGGAAAATGTCCGCAAAGAAAAGGCAATCATACTTATCAATAATGGAATACATCCTGGCGAAAGTGATGGAATAGATGCGACAATGCTCCTGTATAGGGATTTAGCGGTTGAAAAACTCGAAGCTCCAAAAAATACAGTTTTGGTCACCATACCTATTTACAATATTGGGGGCGCATTGAATAGAAACTCAACAACCCGGGTAAATCAAAACGGTCCGAGGGAATATGGTTTTCGTGGCAATGCCCTGAATTATGATTTAAACAGGGATTTCATTAAAATGGACACCAAAAATACCGGGACTTTTACTCGTATTTTCCATTTGGTAAAACCTGACGTCTTTATCGATAACCATGTAAGCAATGGGGCAGATTATCAATATACACTTACGCATTTGTTTACCCAACATAACAAATTAGGAGGTGAACTAGGAGAATATCTCCAACAAAATTTCATGCCTAAGATTGAAAAAGGGCTTGCCGATAGTCAATGGGATATAACCCCCTACGTAAACGTCTTCAACAGACCTCCAGAGCTGGGTTTCAATCAGTTTATAGACCATCCAAGATATTCTACAGGATACGCCTCCCTTTGGAATGTCCTTGGATTCATGGTAGAGACCCATATGCTTAAACCCTATGACAAAAGAGTAGAGGGTACGTATGAGATTATGAAGACCACTATCAACACAGTTGAAGAAGAGTTTGAGAAAATTAAGAAATTGCGGAAAGAAAGTTTCGAAAAAAACTTAGCGCTGAATGAATACTATTTCAACTGGCAGGTGGACACAACCCAAACCTCCATCTTAAACTTTAAAGGATATGAGGCCAGCTTAGTTGAAAGTGAGGTAACGGGTCTACCAAGATTACTATTTGATAGGAACCAGCCCTTTGAAAAGGAGGTCCAGTATAGGAACCACTACTTTCCAAAAGACACGGTTTCTATTCCTGAGGCCTATATTGTTGGAAAGGGACAACAAAAGGTATTAGAGCGATTGGATTTAAATAATATCCACTATTTTCCTTTAGAGGCGGATACACTTTTGCAGGTTGAAACGTACCGAATTCGTGATTATGACACTAGGGAAAGACCTTATGAAGGACACTATTTACATTTCAACACCCAAGTGGAAAAGAGCTTTCAAAAAATTCAATTTAGCCAAGGTGATGTAATAGTACCTACCCGTCAGGAGGGATTACGTTATATTATGGAAACCTTGGAGCCCCAAGGTGTGGATTCCTTTTTTAATTGGAACTTTTTTGACACAGTGCTTCAGCAAAAAGAAGGTTTCTCGCCCTACGTATTTGAGGATTTGGCTTTGAAGATTCTTCAAAAAGATTCGGTTTTACGAAATACCTTTTTGCTAAAGAAAGAAACAGAGCCAGATTTTGCAGAAAATTGGTATGCACAATTGGATTGGGTTTTTCAGCGTTCCCCCTACTTGGAATCAGCATTCATGAGGTATCCTATATTCAGAATTTCCAAAAACAGTGCAGCCGCCAAATTGGTGCAAAAGGAGTAGGTCAGTCCTCCTCAAACAATACCCGAATATTGAAGTAAGACTTCTCCAAGGCTTTTTTTGACTTCTTGGGTCCCTTCCATTTTACCTTCATAATCCCTTCTTCCCTTTGTGCTTTTAGCGTTCCTTTAAATGGGGTGGACATCGCAAACCAATGAACCACCTTCAAGGCATATTCCCCATTTCTCCTAAAAATATGGTAGGTGGTGCGCATAAACCGCTCAATCGTAAGGTCCGTAACACCTGTTTCTTCTTCCACCTCCCGAATGGCAGCACGTTCAATAGATTCTCCTTTATCCACTTTACCTTTAGGTAAATCCCACTTTTCATTACGATAGATGAATAAAACTTTTCCCTTGGAATTCGTAACAAAACCCCCGGCAGCCACTACCACCGGTAATTTATGTTTAAAGACTTCCATTAACTTGGATTCATCAGGATGGAAGAGGTAGGCCACATCCCTTTTCTTTTTTGCCAACAAATCAATAGCCTCAAGTACCGCTTCACTCTCCATGGAAAAAAGGCTTCCATTCGCATTTTTTGGCGGTTTGTTTGTTAAAATCAGTGGGGACTCATTAACAAAAACTTTATACATTTGCGCAATGGTTTTAGACAAGGATGTTGCGAAAAAAACAGCCGAGCTGTTGCTACAAATTAATGCAATTAAGTTGAATCCTGAAAATCCCTTCACATGGGCCTCTGGCTGGAAATCACCTATTTACTGTGATAATCGTATCATGCTTTCCTTTCCCGAGGTAAGACGATTTGTTGCAAAACAAATAGCAAATCAGGTGGAGGAATTATACGGTAAACCTGATGTAATCGCTGGTGTTGCCACTGGAGCAATAGGTGTTGGACTTTTGGTAGCTGAGGCGTTGGACTTGCCGTTTGTGTATGTACGCCCTGAACCTAAATCCCATGGCAGACAAAATCAGATTGAAGGACAAATTGAAAAGGGACAAACTGTGGTGGTTATCGAAGACTTAATAAGCACGGGAAAAAGTAGCCTGAATGCGGTAAAAGCCCTTAAAAGCAAAGAAGTTATTCTCAAAGGAATGGTTGCCATTTTCACTTATGGTTTTGATGTAGCATCGTCCAATTTTGATGCGGAAAATGTTAACCTTCATACCTTGTCCGATTACGATCATCTGATTCAGCAGGCTTCTGAAACTGACTACATCAAACAATCACAATTACAAACCTTGTTGCAGTGGAAATCAAATCCACAGCAATGGAAATCCTAGACCCTATGCACTTAGAAAGCCCGAAACGAACCGTAGCTAAAAGTCAAAAAGAAATATTTGAGTTTCTAAGCGATATCAAGAATTTCGAAAAATTGATGCCAGAGAACATTGATAAATTTGAAGTATTGGATGAAATTACTTTTAGATTTGCTTTAAGAGGAATGCCTGAAATCGTGCTGAGAAAACAAGGAGAAACCCCAAATTCAGAAGTAATCTTGGGGGCAGCCAGTAGTAAGCTAAACTTTACACTAACAGCCCTAATTGATGAGGTGACCGATGCAGAAAGTGAAGTAATCCTTAGTTTTGAGGGTAAGTTCAATGCCATGATGGCCATGATGATTAAGGGTCCCATTACCAATTTCATAGAAGCTTTGTCATCCAATATGACAACTGCAATTTAGAATTGCAGAGAAACTTCTTTTAGGGAATAGGCTACCAAAGCTGCATCGTCTTGTTCAATTAATAGCTGGCCAGTTGATGAAACTCCGCGAATAATTCCAGGAAATAGTTCCCCATCTTCTTTTTTAAAAGTCGAGACGATGTCCTTTCTAAACAATAGGGCCTCATACTGTTTTTGTGCACTTGGAAATGAATGATTTTCCATGCTTCCCAAAAAGGATTTCATCTTTTCAATAATACGATGCAACACATAATCCAAATCAAAAGTGCGACCTGAAACAAGGTATAAAGAGGAGGCTTTTGTAAGATTTCCGAAGGAATCCTGATTTACATTCAGCCCTACACCAATCACAGATGTTTTAACAAAACTGCCATTTAAGGTGTTCTCTATCAAAATACCGCAAATCTTTTTTGAACCTGACATAATGTCGTTAGGCCATTTAACCTTTACGTTTGGAATATTCAGATCCGTTAGTACCGTATGCAACACTAGGGAAACAGCCATATTAATTTCGAATTGTCGATCAGCATCAAGGGTTTCGAAACACTTCAAAACACTAAAAGTCAAGTTTTTACCTGCTTCAGACTCCCAAACAGTTCCCATTTGCCCCCTTCCCTTGAGCTGGTTTGCAGTGACAACCACAGTGTAGTCTTTCAGGGAAGTAGAGGACAACAAATTCTTTAAATAAAGATTGGTTGAGTCCGTGGCATCAAGTTTGATTATTTGTGTTAGTTCTCCCAAAGTGGTGCGTCCAAGGATATGTTAAATTCTAGGACTAAGAAAACAAAAAAAACATAACTTTGTAGAAACTAAAATTTTTGAATGCAGAAAACGAAAGCGAGCGCAGATGAACTGATTGCCTTAATACTACATGGGATAGAAGAAGTTAAAGGAGTTGATATTAATCTATTAGATCTTAGGGAAATTGAAAACACAGTTTGCGACTACTTTATTATCTGCAATGGTACTTCCAATACGCATGTAAACGCCATCGTTTCATCCATCCAAAAAACCGTGAGCAAAGCCATTCAGGACAAGCCCTGGCATGTAGAGGGTTCTGATAACGCGGAGTGGGTTTTAATGGACTATGTGAACGTGGTCGTACATGTATTTCAAAAACATATTAGGGAATTCTACGATATTGAAGGACTTTGGGGAGATGCCAAAGTCACCATGGTGGAGAGCAGCTATAATTCGTAAAAAATGGCAAAAGAAAATAATCCCAATACCCCAAAAAAGCCACGTTTTAGCTCGTGGTGGATATATGGTGTGGTAATCGCATTGATCATAGGCTTCCAATTTTTTGGCGGAAGCTCATTTTCAAGTACAGAAAAGACAACTACTTCTGAATTACAGGAGTACCTCAGAAATGGGGATATCTCAGAAATTCTTATTATCACCAACACCAGACAGGCCAAAGTTTTTTTGACCGAGGAGGCATTGCAAAAGGATGTCCATCGTAACGTAGCGGACAGGCCTTTCAATTTCTCGGCCGGTAAAATGCCACAATATGTTTTGGATTATGGGGATCTTCAGAATTTCGAAGATGAGATAAAGAGCATCAAAAAGGAAAACAATCTAGACACCATTGTGGATTTTGATACAGAATCCAATGTGCTGGGCGAACTTTTGCTCTCACTGCTTCCTTTCGCACTTATAATAGGTATATGGATTTATCTTATGCGCAGAATGTCCGGAGGTGCTGGAGGAGGTGCTGGTGGTCAGATTTTCAATATTGGAAAATCCAAAGCAAAGCTTTTTGACGAAAAGACCGATACCCGAACATCTTTTAAAGATGTGGCTGGCTTGGAAGGAGCAAAGGAGGAAGTTCAAGAAATTGTGGAATTCCTAAAAAATCCGGATAAATATACTTCTCTAGGGGGCAAAATTCCGAAAGGGGCTTTATTGGTTGGCCCTCCGGGAACAGGAAAAACACTTTTGGCCAAGGCGGTAGCAGGTGAAGCCAAAGTTCCTTTCTTTTCGCTTTCAGGTTCCGATTTCGTGGAAATGTTTGTAGGAGTAGGTGCTTCAAGAGTACGTGACTTGTTCAAGCAAGCGAAAGACAAGGCACCGGCTATCATTTTTATTGATGAAATTGACGCCATCGGTCGTGCAAGAGGTAAAAACAATTTTACAGGTTCCAACGACGAGCGCGAGAATACCCTCAACCAGTTATTAACTGAAATGGATGGTTTTGGGACAAATACCAACGTTATTGTTTTGGCGGCAACCAACCGCGCAGATGTATTGGATAAAGCCTTAATGCGTGCTGGTCGTTTTGATAGACAGATTTATGTGGATCTTCCGGATTTAAGGGAGCGAAAGGAAATCTTCGAGGTGCACCTTCGTCCCATCAAAACTGCGGAAACCCTCGATTTGGACTTTTTGGCCAAACAAACACCAGGATTCTCCGGAGCTGATATTGCCAATGTATGTAACGAAGCGGCTCTTATTGCCGCCAGAAAGGAGAAAAAAGCGGTCACTAAACAAGATTTCTTGGATGCCGTTGACCGAATCATTGGTGGTTTGGAGAAGAAAAATAAAATCATCACCCCAGAAGAAAAGAAAACCATTGCTTTCCATGAGGCCGGGCACGCCACCGTAAGCTGGATGCTTGAGCACGCCGCGCCACTTGTAAAAGTGACCATTGTTCCTAGAGGACAGTCGCTTGGTGCAGCTTGGTATCTTCCAGAGGAAAGACTCATTGTTCGTCCTGAGCAGATGTTGGATGAAATGTGTGCTACTATGGGGGGGAGAGCTGCAGAAAAAGTAATCTTCAATAAGATTTCGACAGGTGCTTTAAGCGATTTGGAAAAAGTGACCAAACAGGCTAGGGCCATGGTAACGATTTATGGATTGAACGAGGAGCTGGGGAATGTGACTTATTATGACTCATCTGGCCAAAATGAATATGGATTTAGTAAGCCATACAGTGAGGAAACAGCCCAAAAAATTGATGAGGAAATTTCGAAAATCATTGAGGAACAATACCAACGTGCCATCGCCTTGTTAAAAAAGAATAAGGATAAATTAACCGAACTGGCCGATCGTTTGTTGGACAAAGAAGTCATTTTCAAAGACGATTTGGAAAAGATTTTCGGAAAACGGCCGTTTGAAAAAGAGGAGCTGGAGACTGCGGAGTAGTTATTTGGCATTTTGCAGGAGAGAAAAAAGGTAAACAAGTAACCTTAAAAAATACGTGGGAGTATTTGACAAGCTTTTTGGTGGAGGCAAAAAGGTTTCTAAGGAGACTTTGGAAACCCGAGGGGCCCATATGCCAGATTTGAAGATTCCCGTAGATGAAAAGTTTACTATCTATTTTAAAAAAAATGGTGGAAAATTCATCTACTGCGAGGATGATGCCGAAGTGTCTGAAGCCCTTCAGAACATCATTTCAGAAAATGATTGGCAAAATCACCTTTTTTACATCATGGATGACCGTCTTGAAAGCCGTTTTGCACAAGACAACCTCCAATTCTCTAAAGAACGTAACGAAAGTGAGATTTTCTTTACTACTTGCGAACATTTAATTGCTCATAACGGTTCTATTTTGGTATGCTCCAATCAAATCAAGGAGAAAAAGTTATCCGAGCTTCCTTCCAATCTAATTGTTTATGCGACTACAAGCCAATTGACGGATTCCATAAGTGAGGCACTCAAGATTATAAAGGAAAAATACCGGAAGAATATTCCCAACAATATCACTACCCTAAAGCACTTTGAACCCACACCAGAAAATAAAAATGATTTCCTATCGTACGGAAGTGCCTCAAAAAATGTATATCTTTTGCTTTTAGAAGATTACTAACACAGCATGAATGAAATACTCAGAAGGGCCTTAACTGGGGCTATTTACGTAGTGTTGTTGCTTGGCTCCGTTTTTTTAAGCTCCGATGCGTTTGATTTCCTTTTCATGGTATTTGGCCTTGCCTGTTTGTACGAATTCAAAAGAATCGTGCGCTTAAAGGGATATCATATTTTTATTGCCTATCTAGCCATTTGGTGGGTTTTCATACATCTAACACAACATGAGTTGCCCATTAGCCTACTGCTAGCATCTACGCTAGTAATAAATTCTGCTTTGCTAGCCTTTCTTTTTACCAAGAAAAAAATTCGGTTTTCCAAGGTACAGAAGTTTATCGTTGCTGTATTATACATAGGTGGTGGATGTATTTTTTTGACCATGATTCCTTATAAGGAAAATGGATTCGCCAAATTTTTGATTATGGGAATCTTCATGTTGATATGGGTCAATGACACTTTCGCTTATCTGGTAGGCAAGTCAATTGGGAGGACTAAATTATTTCCATCAGTTTCTCCAAAAAAAACAGTTGAAGGTTCGCTAGGAGGTCTTATTTTTGCATGCGTAGCAGCATATATTATGGCTGGATATGAAACCAGCCTAACCCTATTTCAATGGATACTCTTAGCGATAGTTTTGGTACTAGCGGGTAATCTAGGTGACTTATTGGAATCCAAGTTTAAGCGCTTGGCCAAGGTTAAGGACAGTGGAGCCATTTTACCAGGTCACGGAGGAATGTGGGATCGTTTGGACAGTCTTATATTTGCCGCTCCTTTTGCATACTTGACACTAAACATTTTTTCCTATGTTTCATAGAGAAGGCCAGAAAATAATTATCGTTACTTTTTTTTTAGCAGTTGCAGCAGTCTTATTGTCCCAATTTTTTGTAGAAATCGAGTGGTTGCGATTTGGAATTCAATTAGCAGCTCTAATTTTTCTGATTCTTGTTTTACAGTTCTTCAGAAACCCAAAAAGACCCGTTACTCCGGATTTTGATGAGATTTTGGCCCCTGTGGATGGTAAAGTTGTGGCCATTGAGGAAGTTTATGAACCAGAATATTTCAAGGAGAACCGAAGACAGGTTTCCATTTTCATGTCCCCTCTAAATGTGCATGTAACCCGTTATGCCGCCAGTGGAACCATTACGTATTCCAAATATCACCCGGGAAAATACTTAGTGGCATGGCATCCAAAATCCAGCACAGAAAATGAACGGACCACAGTAATCATGCACACTCCTAAATTTGGAGAGATTGGTTATCGACAAATCGCCGGTGCCGTAGCACGCAGAATCGTTAATTATGCTGAAGAGGGGGAACAAGTGACACAAGGTCAAGATGCCGGATTTATCAAATTTGGATCTCGAGTCGATTTGCTATTACCGCTAGATTGTGACATTGCAGTGGTAATCAACCAGAAAGTAGTAGGTGCTAAAACCTGTATTGCGGCTTTTAGAAAGAAAGATGACTGATGAGAGCTTACATAAGGAATTCCTTGAGGCCGTAGCCTATTTGAATGCCTACACCAGACCTCTACCAGCCGATACTTTGCTAAAACTATATGCCTATTATAAAATAGCCAATAAAAACTTCAACCATCCGGGAAGTAAAACTCCTCTTATCAATGCATTTAAAGCCAATGCTCTCATTCAAGCCCAAAGCGTCAGTGTTGAAGAAGCCATGACCCATTATGTCAAATTGGTTGATGAATTACGTGAACAGGAATTGAAAGATAATAGAAAGGAAAAGAAATAGTCCCTTTTTTTTGGTGGGAGCTAAAGTTTCACTCCATCGATAGCCACATCTTTCTCTTGAAAACTAAAGTATATTCCCCCAAAGATGGTTACCGTAAAATACAACGCCATGATATACGAACCAAAACCCAAATAGGCATTCAATCCAAACCAATCTCCGGTTAAAAGAATCAGTACGAGTCCTGCAATACCCCGAAAAACCTCAATCCAAACGGCATAAGAAGTCCGGTCCATAAGGGTTGTATACCCATAAATACCCACAAAAACATAAGCTCCAAACCATAAGAGGCCATTGAATCCAATGTTCGAATAATTGTAGAACATGAACATCATTAAAGTGGTTGTGGCCAATAACTGGAAAATGGCATACCCTTTTAAGGCGAGAGAAGCTTCGGTTCTATATTTTTTGAAGTTATACACATCTTGAATTATAGCAACCGGATATTTTTCTTTGACATCATTGGGTCTCCAGCCTGTGGGCATAAACCATATTCGAAACTTATCCCGATAACTGTTTGTCCTCCAAGCATCTTGTATCAATCTCCATATATGTTGAAAGTTTATATGAATAGGATTCCACGTATTTGCTGGCTTTAAAACCCCATATTGTGGAGGAACATCATCAAGTTCTTCCTGAAAGGTACCAAACATTCTATCCCAAAAACTAAAAATCTGACCCAAATTTTTATCGATGTACTCAGGATTTATGGCATGATGCACACGATGTTGTGATGGAGTAATGATGATATATTCCAACCAACCCATTTTACCGATATGTTGTGTATGATACCAAAACTGGGCAAAGAGATGAATGGGTGCCAAAATGGCTATTACTTTATGGGGAACACCCAAAAGTGCCGCAGGGATGAGCAAAAGGGGAAAATACCCCAATAAGTTGGATATGGACTGACGTAACGCACAAGCTAAGTTAAACTCTTCACTGCTGTGGTGAATAACATGTTGGTTCCAGAAGAAATTAATTCTATGACTTAATCTGTGATTCCAATACCCAGCAAAATCCAGGGCCAAAAAAGCAACGGTCCAAACCAGCCAGGTTTCCTTTATTTCCACCAAAGCCAAATGCTCCAGCAAAAAGGGATAGGTCACTATAATTACCCCTAAACCAAGTGAATCTTTTACAATATTGGTAAGACCGGAGCTTAAGCTGCTCACGGTATCCATGACATTATGCATTTGCCTTTTTATAAAATGGCCATAAAGAATCTCGACAACAACCAATCCGACAAAAAAGGGAATGGCATATAATAATGCTGTGGCGTAGGTTTCCATAACACTAAATATATGAAATTGACTCAACTATCACATCGACAATTGAAGGCTAAGGTAAATGAATCGACGTATGGTCGTTAGGAAGGCCTATCTAATGAAGCTTTTCCTTAAAGAAATTCATGGTACGCTTCCAGGCCAGTTCGGCGGCAGGTTTGTCATACCTAGGCGTACTGGTATTGTGAAATCCATGATTCACATCTGGATACATATAGGCAACATAGTCCTTTTTATAGCGCTTCAAGTCCTCTTCATAATCAGGCCAACCTTCATTCACTCGAGTGTCCAAGCCTGCGTACTGTAGCATAAGAGGAGCTTTAATCTTATCAATATTCGTTTGAGGCTGTCTCCCGTAGAAAGGCACGGCAGCCGCCAATTCCGGAAGTTGAACAGCCATCATATTTGAAATCCAACCACCAAAACAAAAACCGACTACACCCACTTTGCCATTGCACAAATCATCATTTTTTAAGTAATCGTAAGCAGCAATAAAGTCTTCCAACATTTCCTGTCTATCGCGCTTGCGCTGCATCGTTCTGCCTTCATCATCATTACCTGGATATCCACCCAAGGGGGACAGGGCATCTGGAGCCAAGGTAATGAACCCTTCTAGGGCAGCTCTTCGGGCAGTATCCTCAATATAAGGATTCAACCCCCTGTTTTCATGCACAACTACGATACCTCCCAACTTGCCTTTCGCATCTTTTGGCATTGAAAGCAGTCCATTTATTGAACCTCCTCCTTTTGGGGATTCGTAGGTAATGTAATCTGATTTTAACTCGGGGTCCTTGGGGTCTACCAATAAGGTATCCCTGTAATTTGGCATCAAAAAACTCATCAATGAGGGCAAAGTGATTCCCCCTACTGCGTACAAGGAGAGTTTTTCTATAAACTCCCGTCGTTGCAGTTTATTATGGGCGTACGCATCGTATAAATCAAATACTTCCTGTTTAATGTCCTCTTTCTTGAGTTTTTTCATGATATATCGTGTTTGGAAATTGTGATTAGCTAGACTTTGAAGTCACCTAAAGATAACACAACTTTTTCAAGGAAAAACCCAATGAAAATCAGGAAAATGACTGTTACGTTTTGGATGCTCTGTTATCCAGTTCTGAAACGACCAATATCCTCAGCCTTGGTCAAATCGGGAATATGTTCCGAACGTGGATAACAAAGAACACTTTGAGGGTTTTCAGAAACAAGGTTGCGAACAGCCTCGGGAAGTTCTTTTTCATTTCGGACAGGATGTATAGGGCAATTTTTCAGATAAGGATAAAAGGCTTCGCCATAAAAACTAAAAATGTTCATGCTCACGCGAAGCTCACCTGAGGCATCGCGATACTCGTCTAATTTAGAGATATCTGGCTTTTCGATAATTCCTCTTAAAAATCCTTCAGGAGAAATATCCATCAAGGCAAACTTGGCCAAGCGTTCCTCTGAAAATTGTAATCCTGAGCTTCCGTAGCTAATCAAAGCATTGGGCACATCTCGCTTTTTTCTCAAATCGTCCAGAGCGCCTACGGAGTATAAATTATCCCCATTGCATACTGTAAAATAGGTCTGTTTCAACTCGGGGTATTGATTTAGGCATTGCTCCAAGGCATCTGCTGTTCCCAAGGGCTTTTCTCGACCCTCGGGGATATGCTGAATGGCAAAATGAACTGAAACTCCCTGATACTTGTTGTTTTTTGATTCGTATCCCACTAAGTCTTTAAATCCCTCATTTTCTTTGGAAGTAATCAGATAGACCTGTTTATAGTTAGCATCTACCGCATTTTTAATCAGATAATAAAGCAATGGTTGGCCAGACTCACCAAGGGGAATAAGGCTCTTGTGTAATTTTTGGGCAGCATTTTTGGTTTTATCATCCAAATCCGTATGCTCCAAACTCTTCTTCATACGTGATGAAGCGCCACCGACCAGTATAACCAAGCTTTCGTTATTCATCTATAAGGATATTAGGTTTACTTCATAGGCATCTTTCGCTCCTTGACTCAAAAAAGCCTCAATAACCGTTTCCTTGTTTTCTTCGCTGGTCAATGCCACCATGCTTCCACCTCCTCCAGAACCAACGATTTTAGTCCCAAAAGCACCAGCTTTTCTAGCTGCATCCATCATACCTATCATGGCTTCCGGTGTATTCTGAATTTGATTTTGAAGTATCATTTGATGTGCATTCATTAAATCCCCCAAATACTCCGGATTAGGTTCTGCTTTCAAAAGTTCAGTTTTCGCTTTCTTGGTAATTTGATAATTGTGCACGGCGGCATACCAATGTTCCAAAAATGCTGAAGGAACAAGGTGCTTATATTTTTCATAGTCATTAGCTTGGGCATTTTCCATTTTAAAATCGGAATACTGCTCTTTTATCGATTTTATAGCGTTCTGCCCATATACCCTTCCGTTTTTAAGCACCTCCAAGGTTTTTTTGGGCAAGCCTGATTCTGCCACCACCAAAGTTCCCAAACCCCTATTCAGCTTTGTGCTTTCTCCAGTTTGCGTATCAATAAAAATGAGTCCCCCCTGCGCAATGGAATATTGGTCCATCAACCCTCCGGGCTGATTGAAATAAAGTACTTCAGCCTCATAGGCCCAGTGTCCTACTTGCTTATTAGTCCAGCCCAATGGGAATTCTTGACTTGTTAATAAAAATCGAATCCATGCTACCGTTAAGGCTGATGAACTAGATAATCCAGCATTCACAGGAATATTGCCTTGGATTTCAAGCGTGTATCCTTCTTTTAGTTGCAGTTCATGCTTTTTGAGAATGGCAATAGCCGAAAGAAAATAATCGCCTTCCGTTACATTTTCCAGCGAATCATGTAAATCAATCGAACGCTGGGTTCCAATGTCCTTAAGGTGTATTTCGAAGTGATTTGCGTTATTTGGGACTGCAGATATATTTATATATCGGTCAATAGCGCCTGCAATGACAGGTAGTCCCAAATAATCTTGATGATCACCATAAAAACAGATGCGGGCGGGTACGGCGATGTTTATCATGGTTTATGATAAAAAATCAAGAAATAATTTTCAAAGGACTTGTATTTCTCCATTCCCCACGGGTAAAATCTGGAAAATGTTGAGGTGCTCCTCCGCTGGCTACTGAACGTTCACTCAATGGGGCCACTGCACTCCAAAAACAGCCTTCGTACACATTTTGGTCCAGAGGGATTCCATTTTGTAAACATTCTACAATACGATAGACCATAATACCATCCATCCCACCGTGTCCACTGTCTTTGGTGGTATCGTTCAAGCGTTTGTATAGAGGATGATCATATTTTTCATAGATGCTCTTCAGTTGATCTCCTTCCACCCAAGTATGGTGGTCCTCGGTCAATCCCTCTACACCGCCTTCAAGGGCAACCCGAGGTGGAAAATCAGCCAAAGCTCCCTTGCTTCCTTGGATTAAATTCAGCCTACTATATGGCCTGGGGCTTGTTTCGTCCCATTGTACCATGATGGTTCTTCCCAAACTTGTCTTTATGATGGAAGTGTTTAAATCCCCTCCTTTATACTCCAGTTTATTCCATTTGTGGTCCTGCGGATAGTTTTTTTCAGCATACGATTTTCGTCCTATGGATGGTGTGGAGAATGATACTATACTCCCAAAATTGTCTTCCGTCCTAGCTAAGTTCATGTATTGCGCGACTGGTCCTAACCCATGCGTTGGGTATAGATTCCCATTTCTTCGTGCGTAATGATGGGTGCGCCATGAGCCAGTTCCCCGCTCCTGCTCTTCCATTTGCCAGCGCAACTCATGAATATAGGCAGCCTCTCCATGCAGAATCTCGCCGATTACCCCTTGTCGACACATATTCAAAAACATGAGTTCTTCACGACCGTAGTTGACGTTTTCCAGCATCATGCAATGCTTTTGGGTACGTTCGGAAGTGTCCACAATGTCCCACATTTCATTTAGGGTAACTGCTATCGGAACTTCAACCAAGGCATGCGCTCCCTGTTCCATAGATTCTATGGCCATCGGTGCATGATTCGACCAATTGGTGGCTATAAAGACCACATCTGGACGAACTTCTTCCAACATCAACTTCCATTTGTCTTTATCCCCGGAGTATTGAGCCACCTTATTTGCTGCACTTTTTCCTGCAACGTCCTCTACCCAAGCGGTTTTTTCTTTTACCAAATCCTCATACACATCGCAAATGGCAGCAACTTCGGTTCCCGGTAAGGATGCAAAAAACTTGACATGCGTGCCCCCCCTTGCTCCTACTCCAATAAATGCAGCCCTAACTTTTTCCAACTTTGGGGCGGCAAAACCTCCCATATAGCTAGATTGCATAGGTTTACTTTCTGAGGCTCTTAGATATTCAGGAAGAATGGACCAAGCGCCAATGGCTGCCGAAGAGAGTGTCGTTTTTTTTACAAAACTTCTTCTATTTATTTTTTTCATTGGGTAGGTGGTTATTTGATTTTCAGGAAAATGTCTTCTTACCCTAAACTGGCCAAACTCTTTTCCAAAGTTTCTATTTTAGCTTCTGCATCTGCTGCTTTTTTGCGCTCAATGGCCACCACTTTTTCAGGGGCATTGTTTACAAATCGCTCATTGCCCAATTTTTTCTGTACCGACTGCAAAAATCCTTTGGTATAATTCAATTCCTCAGTAATCTTCTTGATTTCGGCTTCAACATCAATAGCTCCACCAATCGGAACAAAATATTCATTGCTCTTTACCCGAAAGCTCAAAGCGCCTTCCAAACCTGAATCAACCATTTCCAGGGCCGATATGTTACCCAATTTTACAATAATGGTATCCATGGAACCCCCAGTTCCTTCGCTGTTTAAAACTGAAAGCTCCAAAGGTTCTTTTTGTGGAATATTCTTTTCCTTACGAATGGTCCGAATACCAGAAATCACTTCAGAAGCAAAATCAAAGGCCTCTATCAATTCAGGCTTGTTTGAACTGGTTTTGGGCCAATTGGAAACTACCAATGCCTCTTGAGGCGTTCTTGTCGCAATATGTTGCCATACTTCTTCCGTCAAAAAGGGCATAAACGGATGCAGTAACTTTAAATTTTCCTCAAACCAGTGGATTACTGCGTCATAGGTCTTTTTGTCTATTGGTTTTTGGTACGCAGGTTTTACGATTTCCAACAACCAAGAGCAGAAATCATCCCATACCAATTTATAGATGGCCATAAGGGCGTCGGAAATTCGGTATTTTGAAAAATGGTCATCCACTTCAGCTAAAGTTTGATTGAATTTCGCTTCGTACCATTCTACACCAATTTTGGCCGATTCTGGTTGTTCCAATTCGGCAACTTCCCATCCTTTAACCAATCGGAAAGCGTTCCAAATTTTATTGGCAAAGTTTTTTCCTTGCTGACATAAAGCTTCATCAAACAACAAATCATTTCCCGCTGGGGAACTCAACAATAAGCCCACTCGAACCCCATCCGCACCAAAATCCTCCATCAATTTTAAGGCATCCGGGGAATTCCCTAGGGATTTCGACATTTTTCTACGCTGCTTGTCGCGCACCAGTCCGGTAAGATATACGTTTTCAAAAGGGCGTTTCCCGCGATACTCATAACCAGAAATAATCATTCTGGCCACCCAAAAGAACAGGATGTCTGGACCGGTAATCAGGTCGCTGGTGGGGTAATAATAGTTGATTTCTTCATTGTCTGGGTCCAAAATACCCCCAAAAACGCTAATAGGCCATAGCCAAGAAGAGAACCAAGTATCCAAAGCATCTGGGTCTTGTTTTAAATCAGATTCTTGGATTTTTGGATTTTTGGATTGGGCCATTTTTAAGGCCTCTTCCGGAGTTTCAGCAACCACAAAATCTTCTTTGCCATTGCCGTAATAATAGGCGGGTATCTGCTGACCCCACCATAATTGTCTGGAAATATTCCAGTCCCGGATGTTTTCCATCCAATGGCGATAGGTATTCTCAAATTTTTTCGGATGAAGTTTTACCTCGCCGGTCTTTAGAACACTTTCCAAGGCAGGTTTGGCCAAACCTTCCATTTTAAGGAACCACTGGTCCGATAATCGAGGTTCAATTACGGCTTTGGTACGTTCCGAAGTGCCAACTTTGTTAATGTGTTGCTCCGTTTTCACCAAAAAACCTTTTTCTTCAAGTTCCTTGGCAATTTCCTTACGTACCACAAAACGATCTTTCCCTTCATAATGAAGTCCATAGGAATTTAGTGTGGCATCTTCATTAAAAATATCAACCACCTCTAATCCATGTTTGTCACCTAGGTTTTTATCATTTTCATCATGAGCTGGGGTTACTTTGAGGCAACCTGTACCAAACTCAATATCCACATATTCATCCTCTATTATTGGAATAACACGGTTACAAATAGGAACTATGGCTTTTTTTCCTCTTAAATGAGAATATCTTTCATCATTCGGGTTAATGCAAATCGCGGTATCCCCTAGAATGGTTTCCGGACGTGTGGTAGCGATTGTTACTTTTTCATCAGAACCTTCGATAGGATAGGATAGATAATACAACATCCCTTGGCGCTCTTCGTAAATCACTTCTTCGTCAGAAAGCGTGGTTTTAGCCTCTGGGTCCCAGTTTACCATACGATATCCCCTATAAATCAGGTCTTTTTCATACAAATCCACAAAAACCTTGATCACTGAAGCTGACATATCGTCATCCATAGTGAACTTTTTCCGTTTCCAATCCAATGAGCAGCCCAATTTCTTGAGTTGTTCGAAGATTACACCGCCATATTCATTGGTCCAAACCCAAACATGCTCCAAAAACTGCTCTCGGGTCAAATCAGATTTTTCAATTCCCTCTGCCTTTAATTTGGCCACCACTTTGGCTTCAGTAGCTATGGCAGCATGGTCTGCTCCGGGTACCCAGCAGGCGTTCTTCCCCATTAGACGGGCCCTACGAATCAATACATCTTGAAGAGTATTGTTCAACATGTGACCCATATGCAACACCCCGGTAACGTTTGGGGGTGGAATTACGATGGTATACGGTTCTCTCTCATCAGGTATTGAGCTAAAAAAATCGTGCTCCATCCAGTATTGATACCAGTGTTCCTCTACCTTTTGAGGGTCATATTTTGAAGGAATCTCCATTTTTCGGTATAGTTTTTGACAAATTTGACCCGGATTGGGGTTTATTTGGGAGTTGCAGTATTAAATTTATGCTATACTTCGGCTGAAAGCCCATCCGGAAATACGAAACAAAAATAAGTAACGTTATTACATAACAAAAGAATTTTGGATGCAGGTGGAAAACATTTACATTTGAAATTCACCCAAAACTAGAAATGATGAAAAAAACTGTACTCATGTTATTTGTAGGGTTGTTATCCTTAGGGGTTTATGCCCAGGATGCAACTGCTAAAATCGAGTTTAAGAGCGAGACCATCGATTATGGTGAAATAGCCAAAGGTAGCGATGGTGTCCGAGTTTTTGAGTTTACCAATACTGGTACTGCTCCGTTGGTAATTAGTGATGTTAAATCCAGTTGCGGATGTACTATCCCTAAAAAACCAGAAGGACCTATTATGCCGGGAAAAACTGGTGAGATTCAAGTAAAATATGACACAAAGCGTGTTGGACCTATCCGAAAAGCTATTACGGTAACGTCGAACGCTGATACACCTACAAAAGTTCTTAAGATCAAAGGGAACGTTAAGGCCGAAGGTGCAAAATAAAGATTAGAATAAAAAAAAGAAGAGCCCCTGAAAAATCAGGGGCTTTTTTATTAAAATACTTTTTTCAGGACGAAGGTGAAAAGCAAGTCTCGATTATAACGTTCTATCAACACCCGAATGCGTTTTCCTTCCTTTTCGTTCAGCATTTTTAAAATTTCCTGAAGCTTGTATCGATATATTTTCTTCCCATTAACTGCGAGGATAATGTCACCCTCTTTCAAACCAGCTTCAGCTGCAGGGCTACCAGCCCTAATGGAAGAGACCACTATTTCTGGAACTAAGCTCAATCGAGCCCTATTTTCAAACAAAATCTGGACGTCCCCGAAAGACCCATCTTTTTGCTGAACAACGCCATTTGCATTCGCTATACTCTCAGCAATATATCGTAATCCATTGTGCTGTAGTTCTATACCGGCTAAATTATATTGAAAAGGGGTCTTGAAATTTCCGTTTTTCTTCAACTTGACCGTTCCTCTTGAATAGTCAAAAACGATATTGAAACGACGTAGAATTTCACCACCTAAACTTCCACTACGGTCCCCCATATTTTTCAAAAATCCTATAGCTTCTTTGTATGGAAAGGCTGCTTTCGCATCTTTCAACTCAAAATCCCCTATACGAATACCATTTACCTTAGAACGTTTTCCAAAAATATCCCCACTTAGTCCCCTGCCTAAATAATCTTCATAGTGTTTCTCGGGCACATGTAGTCCTTTCTCAGGGAGATGAAACAACCAGAGAGCATCACTACTACCTGTGTCCACCAGCAGTTTTACCGGAACGTTTTTGGAATCTTCAGTCAACACAGTGGCCTCAACATAGGCCTTTTTGCCACGGATAGAGAGTGGTAAAGTCTGTGATTTTTTATCCGGTTTGTCACTATACAATTCCGGATTATGCAATTTGATACTTTTTGCAGCATAATTAATCTCCACAATGAAATCCCGAAACAAATCATAGCCCAAAATGCCATGAACGGGTACTCCTAAAGAAGTTGAAAAGTTGATGCCCTTGTCCAATACAACATACATATGCTGATTGTAATTCTTTGCCTTACCGATTTTGAAAGCATTTCCAATAGAGCTCAAAGCCTTCAAGGGTTCACCGTCTCCAAGCCCACGAATGGTCACTTCACTTACATTATTGGCCTGTACGGAATCTTGATCCGCCAGATTGAAAAGAATGGGTTTGCTTACCCCCGAATCCAATACAAAAGTGAGTTTGGACCCGTTGATTTCAACAGGAATAAGCATCAAATTATTGATCAATTCAAACTTGATTTTCTGATATTTTTGATTCGGTGGCAAACGAAATCCCTGAGCCATAATCCCTGTGGAAAGGCAGAACAGAATACCAGTAAAAAATAGTTTGAAATCCTTCAAGTCGTTTACTTTTAAAAGGTTGTGTATTTTAAAAATAGGAAAAAACGGCCAATTATAACCTTTATTTAACATTCCTATAACCGCTTAAATATTTAAGGTTTTGGTTGTTTCCATGCCTTGGTTTTCCCATTTTTGCTTAAAAATTTAACGAATGCCCGTAATTTCCAAAAAGGGTAGCAATATGCCCGCCTCCCCAATTCGAAAATTGGTTCCCTACGCGGAGGCAGCCAAAAAAAGAGGTACACACGTAATTCACTTAAATATTGGGCAACCCGATATTAAAACGCCAGCAGTGGCACTGGAAGCTATTAAAAACAACACCATCGAAGTGCTTGCATATAGCATGACCGAAGGGTCTGAAACCTATAGAACAAAAATTGCCAAATACTACGAACGAAATGATATCACAGTTTCACATAAGGATATCATAGTTACCACGGGAGGGTCAGAGGCCTTATCATTTGCCATGGGAACCATTATGGACCCAGAGGATGAAATTATTATTCCTGAACCTTTTTATGCCAACTACAACGGTTTTGCCACTGCATCCGGAGTTAAGGTGGTTCCTATAGTCTCCAAACTGGAAAACAACTTTGCTTTGCCCCCAATTTCCGAATTTGAGAAGCGAATTACACCAAAAACCAAGGCAATCCTTATCTGTAACCCGGGTAATCCTACGGGTTACTTGTATACTCGGGAAGAAATACAACAACTGGCCGAATTAGCAAAAAAACACAATCTTTTCTTGGTCGCGGACGAAGTCTATCGAGAATTTACATATGATGGAACAGAACATTATTCTATACTTCAAATTCCCGATTTTGAAGAGCATGCCATTGTTGTGGACTCCGTTTCCAAAAGGTACAGCATGTGTGGTGCCCGAATTGGTTGTTTGGTATCAAAAAACAGCGATGTAATTGAAGCCGCATTAAAATTTGCCCAAGCAAGATTGTCACCTCCCACCTTCGCCCAGATAGCTAGTGAAGCCGCTTTGGATACCCCACAAGCGTATTTTGATGATGTTATTGATGAATATGTGGAAAGAAGGAACACTTTGGTAGCGGAACTTCAAAAAATTGATGGGGTTAAGGTAGCCCTGCCCAAGGGAGCCTTTTATTGTGTAGCTGAATTGCCCATTAGCGATGCAGATGATTTTGCCCAATGGCTTTTGGAAAGTTTTGAAGTGGATGGAAATACCGTAATGGTGGCACCTGCCGCAGGCTTTTATGCCACTGAAGGATTGGGAAAAAATCAAATTCGAATTGCCTACGTTTTGGAAAAGGAACAGCTTCTAAAAGCAGTTTCTATCTTAAATGAAGGTTTGAAAGTATATTCTTCACAGTGAAAATTCAGGAAAACATATCCTTAAAGGACTACAATACCTTTGGTATTGATGTTAAAGCCAAATTCTTTGTTGAGGTGACCAGCTTGCTACAACTTCAAAAAGTATTGGAGCTTAAGGCCTATCCAGAAAAATTCATTTTGAGTGGCGGAAGCAATATTCTTCTTACGCAGGATATTAAAGCATTGGTCATTTTCATTAATCTGAAGGGCATTTCAATTGAAAAAGAGACGGATTCGGATGTAGTACTGAAGGTTATGGCTGGTGAAAACTGGCACCATCTTGTGCTTTGGAGTTTGGACCACAACTATGGCGGTTTGGAAAATCTTTCCCTAATTCCAGGTAACACTGGGACTGCTCCGATTCAAAATATTGGGGCATACGGCGTGGAGCTAAAAGATGTATTTAAGTGCTGTACCGCTATGGAAATAGCTTCTCGCGAGTTGGTTGAATTTGATACGGAAAGATGTCAGTTTGGATACCGGGATTCCATTTTTAAGAACAAAGCCAAAGGAAAATACATCATCACCTCAGTGCATCTTCGATTAACCAAGAAGAACCATCAGTTGAACACAAATTATGGTGCCATTGAGAATGAACTCAAAGAGATGGGGATTGTATACCCCACCATCCAAGATGTTTCAAAAGCGGTGATTGCCATCCGAAGGAGCAAACTACCGGACCCTAATGAAATTGGAAACAGTGGAAGCTTCTTCAAGAATCCTATAGTTTCCAAAAAGCTCTTTGAGAAATTGAAAAAAAGCTATCCAAACATCCCATCATATCCCATATCCAGCAGCGAGATAAAGATACCCGCTGGATGGTTAATTGAGCAATGTGGTTTTAAGGGCAAACGTGTGGGCGATGCCGGAGTTCACGAAAAACAGGCTTTGGTGTTGGTCAATTATGGCAATGCTTCTGGAAAAGAAATTTTAGATTTGGCAACAAGTATTCAGGATACGGTCAAGAAAAAATTCAATGTGGTGATAACCCCAGAGGTCAATATAATAAGATAACCCCCGCATTGCTATGAATTACAGGGGTTATACCAAACCAAACTAACCAAAAACTTAATATAAAGAGTGTTTTATCACACTGTATTTTCAAAGTCAACGCCTAGGAGTATTCCTTTTTATATTTTAGCGTTGTCTTATATACGGAGTAAAACGTATTTTTAGACTTCGCCCCCGATAAATTTTACCTTAGCACCCTGGAATGAGCTCACTAATCGAAAAACATATTGTTACCCTTCTTGCTGAAAAGGATGACAAGGCCATTGGATTATTATATGAACATTATGGTGACACACTTTATGGTGTGGCCCACAAAGTGGTCAAGGATGATGATTTGGCCCAGGATATTTTGCAGGAAAGCTTTATCAAAATCTGGAAAAAGGCCGACACTTATGATTCGGCGAAAGCTAAACTCTTCACCTGGCTTTTTCGAATTACCAGAAATACGGCTATAGACAAACTACGTAGTATCAACAATAAAATGGACAAAGAAGTCCAAATAGACGTTTCAGACGTATATAAGGTTGGAGTGGAAGGTATTAGGCCCGATGTTTTAGACATGCAGGATAACCTGGAAAAGATTGAGCCCAAATACCAAATAGTTCTTGAAGCCCTATTTTTTCAAGGGATGACCCAGCAGGAAGCCAGCGAAGAATTGGACATTCCTTTGGGAACCATAAAGTCGCGATTAAAAATAGGCCTTAGAGAACTTGGGAAGCTATATAAAGTATCAACAACTCTGCTCCTTTTGTTAAACATTTTGCCATGAAAGAAAAAATACAATCATTTTTAGATTCGGATATTCTGGAAAAATACCTGATTGGTGATGTCACTAAAGAGGAAGCTTCCCAGGCCGAACGTTATATTGCCATGTATCCTGAGGTTCGAAAGACTTACAACGAACTTCAAGACAATTTGGAGGCATTTGCGAAGCTCTATGCACGAAAAACTCCGGTAGGGCTAAAAGAAATCATTTTGCACAGCACCAAGAAAGAGAAGGTAACCCATATACGTTTATGGCGCTATGCCGTGGCAGCAAGCGTAGCAATTTTGGTACTTGCTGGGTCCGCGCTCTTCTTTTGGGACCAAAACAAAACCCTTCAACAGGAAAACACCCTGGTTAATAACAAAATACAATATTTGGAAGAGAACATGAAAAACCAATTGGAAGATGTTCGAAACCAGTTTATCGTATTGAACAATCCCGACACCAAGAAGTACTCGGTTAAAGGAAAAAAAGAGGGTAAGGAGCTTAAGGCGATTGCCTATATCAACCCCGTAAAAAAGCTTTCCTACATCAACGTTAGCAATGTACCCCAACTCCCCGAAAACAAATGTTTTCAAATGTGGGCTGAAGTTAATGGTGAATTGGTAAATCTTGGGGTCATCAAACAATTTGATGACAAGGATAAACTTTTGGCCATTCCTTATGCTGAAAACGGCATAGGCTACATTACAGTGGAGCCGGAGGGTGGAAATACAAGCCCTTCCGTACAGAACATCGTAGCCAACATAATGTATTAAGCCGACTTGTTTAAAGTTCCCTTAAACAGCATTCCAAATACTGCAGTATTTTGTAGTTTTGTGTAAAATTTCACTATGGAATTAGTTTTACTCACTATTGGCCTTCTTGGAATTGCATTTGCTGGAATAGCCATTAAAATATGGTCCAAAAAAGACGGAAAATTTGCAGGCACCTGTGCCAGTCAAAGTCCCTTTTTGAACAAAGAAGGTGAAGCTTGTGGTTATTGTGGAAAATTACCTAGCGAGCAAGACTGTAAAAAGGATTCTGTAGTTGAAGCCCATTAAAGGTATTGCTATCTGCACACCTTCATTTTAACAATGTATTGAATAAGACAGATTCCATCAAGGAAAACATTCAACGAGCAAAACAGGGAAACCAAATTGCTTTCAGTTTTCTTCTAGATACTTTTTGGAACGATGTATATGGATTTCAATTACTTCGAACCAAAAATGAAAATGATGCGGAGGACATCACCATCCGTACTTTCTCCAACGCTTTTGATAAGATTGAAACCTACAATGAAGATTTCGAGTTTCGTACTTGGTTGATTACCATTTCCAAAAACCTCCATGTCGATTTAATTCGGAAGAGAAACAGAACGCTCCTTGAGGAAATGGATACCCACGGGGAGGCTGTTAATCGTGTTTTGGATGAGACCCCTTCAGTTGAAGACCAACTCATCATAGAACAAAATCTGGCGAGTCTCCTACAGGACATCAAAAAATTAAAACCCCATTACCAAAAAGTAATCAACCTGAGATACTTTAACGAGTTGAGCTATGCAGATATAGCCAAAGAACTCGATGAACCTGTAAATAACATTAAGGTTAAGCTGCTAAGAGCCAAGAAGTTATTGGCCGAAATCATCAAAAAGAAGTAGGTCCCACCACGGGTTTACTATCCTTGCTCAGTTTCGTATCTTTGTACCTCTAAAAAATTGATATGAGCACCACAACGGCTGAAAGCGTTGCACCACCCAAAGGAAAACCCAAATGGCTTCGAGTTAAGCTTCCCACTGGGAAGAAATACACGCAGCTTAGAGGGCTTGTGGATAAATATGACCTTCATACCATCTGTACCTCTGGAAGTTGTCCAAACATGGGCGAATGTTGGGGTGAGGGAACGGCTACCTTTATGATTTTAGGGAATATCTGTACCCGTTCCTGTGGTTTTTGCGGTGTAAAAACGGGAAGACCGGAAAGTGTGGATTGGGCAGAGCCGGAAAAAGTGGCGCGTTCCATTAAAATAATGAACATAAAGCATGCGGTTGTTACTTCCGTAGACCGAGACGATCTTAAGGATATGGGTTCCATTATTTGGGCCGAAACGGTGAAAGCCATTCGACGTATGAATCCGAATACGACCTTGGAGACCCTTATTCCGGACTTTCAAGGCATTGAAATCCATTTGGATAGAATCTTGGAAGTAGCCCCAGAAGTGATATCCCATAATATGGAAACGGTGCGTAGGTTGACCAGAGAAGTGCGAATCCAGGCCAAATATGATAGAAGTCTTGGTGTTTTGGATTATTTGAAAAAAAATGGAGCCAGAAGAACAAAGTCAGGAATAATGCTTGGATTGGGTGAGTTGGAAGATGAGGTCATTCGCACTATGGAAGACCTGAGGAGTGTTGATGTGGATGTTGTGACCATTGGTCAGTATTTGCAACCTTCAAAAAAACACTTGCCCGTTAAAGAGTTTATTCTACCCGAACAATTCAAAAAATATGAGGAAATCGGTTTGGAAATGGGCTTCCGACATGTGGAAAGTGGAGCCTTGGTACGTTCTTCCTACAAAGCGCACAAGCACATCGATTAATTTCAATCCTCTTTTTGTTCTTTTCATTGTATGAAACAAATCACGATAGGGATAAACGGTTTCGGACGCATAGGTCGAACTCTTTTTCGGTTATTGGAAAAAAGACCTGATATTCAGGTAGCTGTAGTCAACGATTTAGCGGATGCCCCTACCCTGGCCCACCTCCTAAAATATGATAGCATACACGGTACCTTGGATTGCGAAATATCCTCAAAAGATACTAGGGTTTATGTAGGTGATAATTCATTTAAGGTACTTAACCATGAACATCCCAGTGCCCTCCCTTGGCAAGATTATGGTGTAGATATCGTCATCGAGTCCACTGGAAAGTTCAAATCAAGGGAAGATTTACAGCATCATACCGAAAATGGGGCAAAAAAGGTAATTCTTGCGGTGCCCCCAATGGACGACACCATCAAGATGGTTGTCATGGGTGTGAATGAGGATATCCTTACTGTAGATGATGATATTATTTCCAATGCATCCTGTACTACCAACAACGCTGCTCCCATGATTAAGGTAATCGAAGAACTTTGTGGTATTGACCAAGCCTACATCACCACGGTGCATTCCTATACGTCGGACCAAAGCCTCCATGACCAGCCGCATAGGGATTTAAGACGTTCCAGAGCGGCTTCCCAGTCTATAATTCCGACTACAACTGGGGCCGCCAAAGCGCTTACCAAAATTTTCCCTAATTTGTCCGATGTAATTGGAGGTTGTGGTATTCGAGTACCTGTGCCAAATGGTTCATTAACGGACATTACGTTCAATGTTAAACGGGAAACCTCCATTTTAGAAGTTAACCAAACCTTCAAACAACGGGCAAATCAAGATTTAAAAGATGTACTGAAATACACGGAAGACCCTCTGGTTTCCATCGATATAAACAATAGTTGTTATTCTTGTACGTTTGATTCTTTGATGACCTCCGTTATTGGAAAGATGGTGAAGATAATAGGATGGTACGATAATGAAACTGGTTATTGTTCCAGAATTATTGATGTTATAGATTTATTTATAAGGAAGAACTACGTTTGATTTTGAGCTCAACCCACAATCGCCTAGGCGGTAAAATTCTTATTTTGCTGTGCATATTCTTGTGCACCCAACTGGGAACGGCCCAAAATGATATAAGCTCCACCTCTCAAGTACAGACGATTTTTGATGATTTTCTGGTGTATCGTCACCAAAATCGCATGGACAAAGCCCTCGAAACCCTTAATAGAGCTTCAGAAATAGCAGAGAACAATGAAGATGCCAAATTATTGTTGGATACCTATCACCAATACTCGCGCATTTATTTGGAAGAAGGAGATAGGGAAACCGCACTTTTCTACTGGGATCGGGCCAGTATTTTGTTAAAAGACCTTTCCTATCCCTTTGGGGAGGCATTTCATAAATATTTGGAAGCCTGTATCCGTTTCGATGAAGGAAACAATTTTCAATCTTTAAAACTGCTGGAGGAATCACGAACCTTGAGCAACAATAGAAACTTAGGGAACAATATTTTGTTGCTGGAGGGCTATATTTTCACCAATATTGAAAAGTATGAGGAGGCCATCACCAATTTGAATGCTTTGATTGTCAATTCTGACGATAAGGAAAGACCATTCCTGGCCACAAAGGCAAACATCCAATTGGCCAAAATAAGCCAAATCCAAAATGATTTGGAGGATGGAATAATTCATTCCAAAGCAGCTTTGGAACTATCCCAAAAGCACGGGTATTTCAAAGAAATAAAGACCTCAAACGAGCTGCTTTCCGCTATCTATGAGAAAACCGGAGCATACGAGGAGTCGCTATTGTATCGAAAGAATTTGGAACAAATCAAGGATTCCCTCTTCAATATTGACAAGGTAAAACTAGAGGCATCAACCGCTGATAAAATTCGTTTCGACCATCAAATGAATGAAATTAACAAGTTGACTGCCAAAAATGAAGAATTGAGTGAGTCCAAAAACCGTTCAGAGATTACCGCTATTCTGACCTCTGCCTTTTTGACGATTATCTCGCTCTTGGCCGTATCCCTTTTTAGAAATAACCAAATCAAATTAAAGACCAACGATTTGCTTTACACCAAAAACAAGGAGTTGGAGTTGGCAAGGGATGCTGCGGTTTCTGCTATGGAAGCCAAAACGAACTTTCTTTCTACGGTTACCCATGAGTTGCGAACACCGTTATACGCTGTAACCGGACTTACCCATTTGCTGCTGGAAGAAAATCCAGCAGACCATCAGAAAGAGCATTTGAAGTCCTTGAAGTTTTCCGGGGATTACCTGTTGAACTTCATTAACGATATTCTCCAAATCAATAAAATTGACGCGGACAAATTGGAGCCGTTAAATATTGAGTTTAAATTGGAAAAAGTGCTTACCGATGTGGTGGACTCCTTGCAACCAAACGCCAATGAAAACAATACCAAACTTGTCCTTGACTACGACTCCAATATTCCCAAACAATTATTGGGTGACCCACTAAAAATCTCACAGATTTTTATGAATCTGGTCGGAAACGCCCTGAAATTCACCAAAGAAGGTAAGGTAGAGGTTATTGCCAAAATGCTAAGAAAAGAGGAGGACCAAGTCACCCTCTATTTCGAGGTTAAGGACAATGGAATTGGTATTTCCGAGGAACAGCAAATGAACATTTTTGACAGTTTTGAACAAGGTTCGGTACAAATTAATAGGGAGTATGGCGGAACGGGCCTCGGACTTACTATTGTTAAAAGCCTTTTAGGATTGTTTGATAGTAAAATTCATTTGGAAAGCGAAGTGGGACACGGTAGTTCCTTCTTTTTTGAAATGAACTTAAAGCATGACACAGATGCCATTGATGAAATTGCATTTGAATTAAGCCCGGAAGAATTCAATTTTAAAGGCTTACATGTTTTAGTGGTGGAAGACAACAAAATCAACCAGGTCATCACCAAAAAAATGTTGAACAAAAAAGAAATCACCTGCGACATTGCCAACAATGGAAATGAGGCTATAGACTTGGCCAAGGCCAATACCTATGATGCCATTTTGATGGATATCCATATGCCGGGCATCAGTGGTGAGGAGGCTACCCGACAAATTCGAAAATTTGATATGGAGATTCCGATTATCGCCCTCACAGCAATTTCTCTGGATGACAGCTTGGACAGTTTTTACCAAGCAGGCTGTAACGATGTGGTAACTAAACCCTTCAAGCCGGAAGTTTTCTATCAAAAAATTGGCGAAAACATCTTTAGAAAAAAGACGGGCGGAGTCGTCTAATTCAAAGCATCAATCTTATTCTTTAAAATCGCTTTGTCCTCTTCTGAAAAACGATGTGCTATTTCCACATAAAATAATTCAGTCAAGGCCCCTTCCAAACGCACAAAATCCTTTTCCGTGGTCAATACCACATCATAAGTGCTAAACTTTTCAATTTCGTTTGGTGTAAAATAGTGATGGTCCCCAAACTTCAAGTGCTGAAATTTTACTCCTTTAGATTCCAAAAATCCAATAAAAGGTTCTGGCATAGCTATTCCTGTCACCACAGCAACTGATTTGTCCACAAAGTGATTCCAGTCCACCTGCTTTCCAGAACCATGTCTCGCAAAATCATCATACACAAACCAACTAAATAAGATTGCTTGATTTTCTTTAGGTTTCAGTTTGGCAGTAATTTCAGTCCTTTCTTTTGATGAAATATTTGCCGGACATTTGGTCACAACAATGATGTTAGCCCTTCTGGATTCCTTCTTACTATCTCTTAAATTTCCTGTGGGAAGGTACCAGTCATCTACGTATAGCTTGGAATAGGTGGTCAACAATATGGAAAAAGTGGGGGTCACCTTGCGATGCTGAAAAGCATCATCCAAAAGGATCATTTCTGGGTTGTATAGTTCCATCAGGTTTTGGATTCCATTTTGCCTATTGGTATCTACCGCGACTTGGGTCTCAGGAAATTTTTGATATATCTGAAAAGGCTCATCGCCTAAATCCGCAATGGAACTTTTCGAATCAGCAAGCACAAATCCCTCTGATATTCGTTTATAGCCCCTGCTCAGAACTGCCAACTTCTTTCCGTTCAAAAGTCGGATAAGATATTCTATCATGGGCGTTTTACCTGTACCGCCCACACTCAGATTGCCTACACAGATAGTCTGAACCTCATAACTTTTTGAGGATAACCAACCCCAATCATAAAATCGATTTCTGAGATAGACTACAAAAGCATAGATAAGGGATATGGGAAAAGCCAGGATTCTTAGGAAGCGCCACATATGGCGAAAATATATATTTTATCTTTAGCTAAATTTTAATTTTCCTATGAAAATACAGGAGGTAGCCCAGATACTGGAAGAGTTTGCACCGTTGGCCCATGCCGAGGATTTTGACAATGTGGGACTGTTGGTCGGTAATCCAGAAACTGAAGTGACCGGGATTTTGGTCACTTTGGATACCTTGGAAAATGTAGTGGATGAGGCGATTGAAAAAGGACACAACCTCATTGTAAGCTTTCATCCTATAATTTTTAAAGGTCTTAAACGACTTACTGGGGCAAATTATGTGGAAAGGGCGGTTATCAAGGCCATTGAAAATCAGATTGCCATTTATAGCATACACACGGCTTTAGACAACAATCCTTTTGGTGTGAATGCGAAAATTTGCGAGGTATTGGAAATCCAAAACCCACAAATTCTCATTCCAAAGAAGGAAACGCTTAAGAAGTTAACCACCTATGTTCCCGAAAAAGAGGCCAAAATGCTGAGGGAAGCATTGTTTGCTGTGGGAGCGGGAGACATTGGGAAATATAGCCATTGTAGTTTTAATGTTAGGGGTACAGGCAGTTTTAAAGCAGAGGACGGGGCCAACCCTTCTGTTGGCGAAGTAGGTCAAACCCATTTCGAAAAAGAAGAGCAAATCAATGTGGTCTTCTCATTTGAAAAAGAAAAGCAAGTCATTCAAACGCTATTACAAAACCATCCATACGAGGAGGTGGCTTATGAAATCTACGCCATGGAAAATACCAGCGCTTATTTAGGCATGGGTATGATAGGCACCTTGGAAAAAGAAATGGAAGTAGAAGACTTTCTTCACGAGGTAAAGCAAAAAATGAACATTCCCTGCATCCGTCATTCCGAACTTCTCCAAAAAAAGGTAAAAAAAGTAGCGGTTTTAGGTGGAAGTGGAGGTTTTGCCATAGGAGCCGCCAAAAAAGCAAAAGCGGACATTTTTCTTACCGCAGATTTGAAATATCACCAATTCTTTGAGGCAGAAAAAAAGATTGTTCTTGCCGATATCGGACACTTTGAATCTGAGCAGTTTACAAAAAATCTTTTGGTTGATTATCTTACCGAAAAAATTCCTAGTTTTGCAGTCGCGTTATCGGAAAGTGTAACAAATCCCATCAAGTATTTATAATATATGGCGAAAAAGAATGAAAGCATCTCTGTTGAGGAGAAACTAAGAGCTTTATACGACTTACAGTTAATAGACTCCAGAGTAGATGAAATACGAAATGTAAGAGGTGAGCTTCCTTTGGAAGTGCAAGATTTGGAGGATGAAGTATTGGGCCTTAAAACCCGAATGGATAAGTTGAAAACGGATGTTGAAACCATCAACTTTGAAATTGCGGCCAAGAAAAATCTCATCGAAGAGTCTAAAGCTTTGATGAAAAAATATGCGGAACAACAAAAGAATGTTCGCAATAGCCGTGAATTCAATTCCTTGAGCAAAGAAATTGAGTTCCAAGAATTGGAAATTCAATTGGCTGAAAAGAATATCAAAGAGTTCAAGGCGCAAATCGAGCAAAAGAAAGAAGTAGTTTCTGAAACAAAGGAGAAACTCAATGAGCGTGAAAATCACTTAAAGCACAAAAAAGGGGAATTGGATGCTATTTTGGCGGAAACCGAAAAAGAGGAAAAAGCGCTTTTAAAGAAATCCGAAGAATTTGAGGAAAAAATAGAGGAGCGTTTGGTTCAAGCCTATAAAAGAATCAGACACAATGTAAAAAATGGATTGGCCGTGGTACCCGTAGAACGAGGTGCATCTGGAGGATCATTCTTTACTATCCCTCCACAGGTACAGGTTGAGATTGCTTCCCGCAAAAAAATCATTACCGACGAACATAGCGGAAGGATTCTGGTAGATCCTTTACTAGCTGAAGAGGAGCAAGACAAAATGCAACAGCTTTTTGAAAAAATATAAAGGATTTCTTTTCCTTTAAAAAAAAGCCACTCTATGAGTGGCTTTTTTAGTTATTTTACTTTATGCGACAACTATTTTTCATTCTATTTTGTATGGCAAGTCTCTCCACCTTCGGACAAGACCTTTCAGAATATCGCTGGAAAAATCGGTTGATTATTTTAGTTAGCAGGAAAACTAATCCAGAGCAGCTCAAACTTTTGAAGGAAACCGAAAAGCAACTTCAAGAGCGTAATATTCTAGTTTTAGAAAAAGCTCCCAACAATAAAGACCTAAAACCTCTAGAGATTACAAATAACTTTGAAGGCATACTGCTTATTGGCAAAGATGGGGGTATCAAACTACAACGTCCCTTTGTTGTAGAACCCCAAGTTATTTTTGATTTGGTAGATTCCATGCCCATGCGGAAATCTGAGATGCGAAGAAAGAAAGGTTAGTTGCCAGATAATAGTGTTAATATACTCTGTGAGACAAATTCTGAATCCCATTCACCTTCAATATCGGGTAATTCCATGATTTTCTTCATGATGGCCTCCTGCCTATCTCCAATTTCCAGAGCCTCTGAGTAGGGTCGGTCAGAGAAAGTAACCCGACTGTAGACAGGTATCCATTTGTCTGGATGTTTCTCAGCAAACCGTTTTTCTATCTTTTTTTGCAACAAAAACTTGGGGTCGGCTGTTTTGCTGCTCATTTCCATAAAGTTTCGGTAGCTCAGCTCCGCAATAGCATCTGCGTTAGGTTTCCGTTGTTCTTGGTACTTCTCAAAAATGGTATCCCAATTGTCACCATACTTTCCAATCAATTCATTCAAGACAAAGATATCTTCAAAACCAGCATTCATACCTTGCCCGTAGAAGGGAACAATAGCATGCGCTGAGTCACCTACCAGGGCAACTTTATTCCAATACGTCCAAGGATAGCATTTCATGGTCACCATGGCACTGGTTGGATTTTTGAAAAAGTCACTGGTTAAGTTTTCTATTTCCTTCCGAACATTGGGAAAATAGGTCTTAAAGAACTGCTTGGCATCCTTTTCGGTGTTGATATTCTCAAAAGATACCTCTCCTTCAAAAGGCAAAAACAAGGTACAGGTAAAACTGCCATCCAAATTGGGAAGGGCAATCAGCATAAATTTACCACGCGGCCATATATGGAAGGAGTTCTTGTCCAACTTATGGGAGCCATCTTCATTGGGCGGAATCGTCAGCTCTTTGTATCCGACATCTATAAAATGCTGGGAATAATCGAATCGACTTCTACGCTGCATTTTGTGACGTACCCGTGAAAAGGCCCCATCACAACCAAAAATCATATCAAAACCGTATTCTTTCCATTCACTTTTTTCAGATTCCCCAGTATAGATTTTAGCTTCGGGAAGATTGACATCCCAAACCTTTTCCTCAAAACGAAACGTAGCTCCCGCTTTTTCAGCAAGGTCTATCATCTTTCGGTTCAAAATTCCCCTTGAAATGGACCAAATGGCTTCCCCTTCTTTGCCATAGGGCTGAAAGTACATGGGCTTATCCACTACATGCATCGCCCTTTTGTCCATGGGAATGGCAATTTGTTTTATGGTTTCCTCAAGGCCAACCTGGCGCAAGGCTCTCCAACCCCTATTGCTCATGGCCAAATTGATGGACCTTCCAGAAAATTCCACCGTTCGAATATCCGGTCTTCGGTCAAAAACTGTTACGCTATGTCCTTGTTTTTTAAGATAAATGGCCAAAAGGGAACCCACCAATCCCGAGCCGATGATGGCCATGTTTTTTGAAGTCTGTACCATTAAGTGACTTGAGGTAAAAATTAAGTTGGACTACTAAAGTAAGGAATTTGACCCGTATCAATTCTTTACAGTACTCTTGAGGAAACATTTATCTTATTTTTGTTTATCATTTTCCTATTTTTGTTAAACAAACTATGAAATACTTTAATTCAGACCATATTTCAAGCCTTCCGTCTCGACAACGAGCGAATCTTCTCAACACCATTTCGGGTTTTAAATCGGCAAATCTAATTGCCACGTGCGGTGAAAACAGACTATCCAATGTAGCTATCTTTAACTCAGTAGTCCATTTAGGGAGTAATCCTCCTTTGTTGGGTTTCATTTTAAGACCACTGACTGTCGAACGCCATACATACAATAACATAAAATCGACCTCAACGTACACCATAAACGCCGTTTCTGAAAAAATATATCAAGCAGCCCATGCCACTGCCGCTAAATATTCAGAGAACGAATCTGAGTTTGCCAAAACGGGATTGACCGAAAAATATAGAGATGGTTTTGAAGCGCCTTTTGTGATGGAAAGTCCTATTCAAATAGGATGTCGCTACATAAACGAGTACCAAATTGAAGAGAACGGTTGTCTACTCATGGTTGGTGCTATAGAACACATCCATATAGAAGAATCCATCTTATTGAACGACCAGTGGGGCAAGTTGGATGAGGCCAATATAGTTTCCATTGTAGGATTGGATGGCTATGCCAAACCCCTAATTATAGACCGCCTTTCCTACGCAAAGCCCAATGAAACCCCAAAATCCATCTTGCATGGCACACAAGAAAGTGAATCTTCCCACTAAAATATGTTTGGTCTGCGGTAAACCTTTTAGCTGGCGAAAAAAATGGGAACAAAACTGGGAATCCGTAAAATATTGCAGTCAACGCTGCAGAAACCACAAATGAGATGAACAATTTAATATGGTTTGGGAATGATTTAAGAGTGAATGACAATCAAAGCCTTTCCAATGCAATGCAAGGGGATAATGTATTGGCTGTCTACTTTTTTGACCCAAGATACTACACAAGGGATTCCTTTGGATTCAAAAAAACGGAACGGTTCCGGGCTCGATTTCTTATCGAAACTGTATCTGAGCTTAAGGTAAATTTACAGACAATCCATATCCCTCTTTTGGTATTTCATGACCGACCTGAGACCGTATTGCCTGATTTAGTCAACAAGTACAGTATCCATCAGATTTTTAAACAAAAGGAATGGACCGCTGAAGAAACGTCGATTTTGAATAAAGTCAAATCCAACTTGGCTCCAGGGGTCCAAATTATAGAATCTTTTGACCAGTTTTTGTTTCATCCCGATGACCTCCCATATCCTTCGTTTCATAGCATCCCCAATGTTTTCACACAATTCAGAAAACGCTGCGAAAAAGAGGCGGCAGTAAGACCCATAGTTTCAAAGCCAAGTCCACTGCCCAAAACAAATCTGGTCGAAAACCAGACTAAAATCCCAACCTTAAAAGATTTAGGATTGGATGACTTTGAAATAGACCCAAAAAGTGCCTTTCCTTTTAAAGGAGGAGAAAACGAAGCCTTAAATAGACTTCAACATTACTTTTGGGACACCCAGAAATTGGCGTATTACAAAAAAACCAGAAATGGATTGGTGGGAACGGATTATAGCTCCAAATTTTCACCTTGGTTGGCCAACGGAAGTATTTCTGCGAAAACCATTTATTGGGAAGTGAAAAAATTTGAGAAGGAAATCAAGAAAAACCAAGACACCTATTGGTTGGTTTTCGAATTAATATGGCGGGATTATTTTAAGTATGTCTCCCTAAAACATGGCAATCACATTTTTAAGCTTGGAGGAATTTTACAAAAAGACTATTCCTGGAAGTCCGACGAACATCATTTGAAATCTTGGATAGAAGGAACTACTTCAGAACCTTTTGTGAATGCCAATATGAAAGAATTGAGACAAACCGGATGGATGAGCAACCGGGGGCGGCAAAACGTAGCCAGTTTTTGGGCCAAGGAACTAAAACAGGATTGGCGCATCGGGGCCGCTTATTTCGAATCCATGCTACTCGATTACGATGTGCACAGCAACTGGGGTAATTGGATGTACAATAGTGGCGTTGGTAACGACCCACGTGACCGAAAATTCAATATAAAACGACAGGCCGATATGTACGATTCCAAAGGAAAATTTCAAAATCTATGGCTACAGGAAACCTTATTTTAAATCTATGAAGACACTTCGTTTGGTTTTAGGGGATCAGTTGAACTTGCAACATAGTTGGTTTGCCGAGACAAATGACGATGTGATTTATCTCATGGCCGAAATGCGCCAGGAGACGGATTATGTGAAGCACCATATTCAAAAAGTGGTTGGATTTTTTCTAGCGATGCGTAATTTTTCTGATTCTTTAAAAGGGAAAGGGCATCAAGTGGTTTACTTAAAAATAAATGATGCTTCCAACCCACAGAACTTGGAGAATGTCATAAAACAGCAGATTTCTGAATTACAAATTGAAAAATTCGAGTATCAATTTCCCGATGAATTCCGATTGGATAAGCAGCTCACGGAAATTTGTGAATCTCTGGATATCACCTCCAAGGCATATAGTACAGAGCACTTTTACACTTCACGTTATGAGCTACGCGACTTTTTTGAAGGGAAGAAGCAGCTAATCCTAGAGAGTTTTTATCGCATGATGAGAAAGAAACATGACATCATGATGGTAAACGGTCAGCCCGATGGGGGCAAATGGAACTTTGACCACAGCAATCGCAAAAAATGGACAGGTTCCCCTCCCATTCCCGAGGAACTCAACTTTTCCAAAAATGTAACTGCTCTTTTAGATGAAATTGATGAAGCTAACATTCAAACCTTCGGAAATATTGATGCCGATAGTTTCAATTGGCCCACTTCTGAGCAGGAATGCGAGGAGTTATTGGATTATTTCTGTAACCATTTGCTCATACATTTTGGGGATTATCAAGATGCCTTTCATACAGACGAAAAGTTTCTATTCCATTCGCGATTGTCATTTGCAATGAACAGTAAGATGATTTCACCTAAAAGGGTAATCAATAAAGTTTTGGAACACTTCTATGGAAATGAAACGGACATCCATATCTCACAAGTAGAGGGTTTTGTGCGTCAGATTTTAGGCTGGAGAGAATATATGCGAGGGATATATTGGATGAAAATGCCAGAATATGCTTCCTTAAATGAACTCCAGAACCACAATCCTCTACCGGATTTCTTTTGGACTGGTGACACTAAAATGAATTGTTTGAAACAGTCTATAGGCCAAAGTTTGGATGAAGCTTACGCACATCATATCCAGCGGCTAATGATTATTGGAAATTATGCACTCTTGACTCAAACCCATCCGGATGAAGTGGACCAGTGGTATCTTGGAGTGTACATCGACGCCATTGAATGGGTAGAGATTACCAATACGCGTGGAATGAGTCAGTTTGCGGATGGCGGGATAGTAGCTACCAAACCCTACGTGAGCAGTGCAAACTACATTAATAAAATGGGGAACTACTGCAAAAACTGCCATTATAAACCTGCTGAGAAAACTGGGGAGAGTGCCTGTCCGTTCAATGCTTTGTACTGGAACTTTTTGGATGAAAAGAAGGATTACTTTCAAAACAACCAAAGAATGTCCATGATGCTCAATCTTTTAAAGAAGAAAAATGCTGAAGAAATGGCATCATACAAAGAAAGAGCCCAAGAAGTCATCGCCCACCCTGAGCGATTTTAACACTTTAACATAATCTTAGAATCTTTCGGCATTGTTGTTGCCGTAGATATAGTAAATATTCCGCTTCGGCGTCCATATATATGCAGAAAGTCCTTCGTAATTTTTACGAAGGACTTTTTCCCTTTTATGATACTGTCAATTATTCCAGTATCCCGTCAACTATTCCATAGGCTACGGATTCCTCAGCATCCATCCAATAGTCACGGTCAAAATCTTTCATTACTTTCTCAAAATCCTGCCCACAATTTTCCGCTAAAATTCGGGCACCAATTTCCTTGGTTTTTATGATTTCCCTGGCTTGAATTTCAATATTGGACGCTTGTCCCTGAGCACCGCCACTAGGTTGGTGAATCATTACTCGGGCATGGGGTTGGATAAATCTCCTTCCCTTTTCCCCTACCGAAAGCAAGATAGAGCCCATTGAAGCAGCCAATCCTGAACATATTGTGGATACCGGGCTTTTAATTTGCTTAATGGTGTCGTACATGGTAAACCCAGAGGTAACATAACCACCTGGACTATTGATAATCAATTGAATTTCGTCATGACTTTGCGAATCCAAATACAACAACCGGTCCACTACATGTTTCGCTGAATCATCATCCACCATTCCCCATAGAAACACTTTTCGTTCTTCCAGTAACTTTTCTTGGATCAAATCATTGACCTTTCCTTTTTTTGAACTCATTCTTTAACTATTGAAAGTTTCAAAATTAATCAAATTCCAAGGAAGTAACATGACCAATTAACGACTTGTTATGTCATTTATCCTTAGTCCTTGATTTCTACTTGGGAAGAAGTCACATCCTTAATGGGAATAACGTATTTCCCAGATTTAGTTACCAAAGTCAAACTGTTGTTTTCAATAGCTTCCACTGTACCTGAATGTTTGCCAATAACAATTTTATCCCCAACAGCATAAGTTCTACGCGTATAAAAAGAGCGCAGCAAATCTGTGATGATGTCCCGTGAACCTAGTCCCAAACCTAAAGCAAAGGCCAAAAGGAAGGCACCCAAAATCAGGGTAATGTTATTGGTTATTATAGTGGTATCAACACCTGCTTGGTTCAAAGCAGTGATGGAAATAAAAATAACGATGATGTAGAACAACAGATTGCTAACCACATTGGAACCTGCAAACTCCAAACTATCAAACAGTTTTTTTACCGTGGTTTTGACAAAATTACCGACATATAAGCCTATCATCATCAATGCCAATGCACTAAATAATCGAGGAAGATAGCGAAGTAAATTTCCAATTTCCGTAGAGATGATTTCCCAGCTCAAAATATCCGCAGCAACAATCAGAAAAACCAAAAGCAACAGCCATTTTACAAAGCCCAATATAATCTTGGCAATGTCAAAGGTGAACCCTCCTTTTCCAAACAGGTCCATTTCGTTGATTTTCTCGCTCAAAGTATCCACTTTGGCCAGCTTCAAAATCTTGCCCAGCACAAAAAGGATAATTTTGGTCACAATCCATCCAATCAATAAAATAATCAGGGCGCCAATAATTTTAGGCAAGGCCGAAGCGATATCCCTTCCCATGGTAATGAGGGAGTTAAAGGTCAAATCTTTCCATTCGTTTATTGTTTCCATCTGTATCGTTTTAGTAGTGTTATCCGTTATTTCCAAAAGTTTTAAAGAGTCTACGCAATGCAGAGCCAATGTTGAATGAGAACAAGGCGCCCATATCCATAATGAGCTTGGCCGTGGCAATGTCGTTCATTACCTTCTTTTTCATTCCAGGCGGCACCTCTTTAAGAGAGGCTTCCAATTCCTTAAAAGGGTTTTTCATTTTTTTTGCCATCTGTTACAAGGTGTTATACATTTCCATTAGTCTTTCTTTAGCTCGTTTTAAGCGCATTTTCACCGCGCTTTCCCCAAGTTCCATTAACGAGGTCAATTCCTTGATGCTCGCTCCATCCTGATATTTGAGCAATAACAGAGATTTGTCCTCTGCCGAAATAAGGTTCAAAGCCTTTTCCAACTTTTTGGTTTTCAATTCAAATAAATCCTCATCAGGAACCTCAGCCGAAAGCTTGTATTCCGAATCCTCTACCGGAATAGACTTGTCACTAATCTTTCGTTGCTTGTTCCGGTTCACATAGTTGACACAGAAATTATAGGTAAAGGAATAGAGCCAAGTGGAAAACTTGGATTTTCCTTTAAACATCTTCAACTTGATGAATAGTTGAAGAAATACATCCTGTGTCAAATCTTCTGCCTCATCTTGGGATTTGGCAAAGCCGTAGCACTTATTGTATACCATTTTTGCATAACGGTCATACAATTTTCCAAAAAGCATGGGGTTGTTATTGGCTACAATGCGCTTCACCAGTTCCTCATCCGTAAGATGGGCATACGGGTCATTTTCTTCCAATGATCTCTTATCAAGGTTACTTATAAGTGTTAGAAACAGCCTTTTGATAAAAGTCACTGGAAAGGTTTTATTGAAGTAAATTCTTGGTTAAATCGAACAACAAGATAACTGAAAAAGACGGTATATTTGAATCATAAATTAAGACATGAAATCTACCTATTTTTTTGCGCTCGCATTTGTTTTTCTACTGGCCTGCAAAACCGACACGAAAAAATCTGCCGTTGAACAAGTTGAAACTCCTAAATCCATCCTCGAAAAAATTGCGGATGCCCACGGATATGAAAATTGGAAATCTGTGGAAGCGTTTCATTTTACCTTCAATGTGGACAGGGACAGCTCGCACTTTGAGCGCTCATGGATTTGGAAGCCTAAAATCAACGAGATTACCGCAATGAATGCGCAAGACACTTTAACCTATTTGAGAAAAGATATGGACAGTGCGGCCTATAAGTTAAACGGAGGATTCATTAATGACAGGTATTGGGTTCTAGCGCCCTTTAATCTGATTTGGGACCAAAACAATTTTGAGTACGAACATACCGAGAATACTACCGCCCCCATTAGTAACAAGCCCATGCAAAAGCTTACCATTGTCTATTCCAACGAAGGTGGCTATACCCCAGGGGATGCCTATGATTTTTATTTTGAAGATGATTTTATTCTAAAAGAATGGATATTTAGAAAAGCCAACCAACCCGAACCTTCAATGACCACTACCTGGGAAAACCATACTGAACTGGAAGGATTGGTATTGGCACAGGACCATAAAAAACCAGAAGGTGGTTTCAATTTAAGCTTTACCAATTTGAAGGTGGTCACCGAATGAAATTAGGTGGGTTTGTAGCACTTTTATTGGTTTATACTTCGGTTTTGGCTCAAAATCAGAAGCTTGGTGTTATTCTGGATGCCGAAAACAAAGAACCTATTGAGTTTGTTGATGTTTACAATAAACACGGCAATACCCTTACCAATGCTGATGGTGCTTTCTTTTTCATAAGTCGATTGGACTCCATTACTGCGTACAAGGTCGGCTACGAAAAACTCAAGACGACATTTGGGGAACTTACCGACACCATTTACCTAAAGCCAAGCACCTACAAACTGAACGAGGTGGTATTGACCAATACCAAAACCCTATGGGATAAGGTTAAAGATTCTATTCCTCATCATTATTTGTTTTCTCCATTTAAAGAGCGGTTTTTTCTAAGATGTTTGCTTCGAAAAAATGGGAAAATCACACGAATCCAGGATATTGAGGGTAAGCTACAGCGCAAAACACTGATTTATCGGAAAGGTATGGAGGCTTCAAAAAAAGATTTTTCTTTTGAAATCGCCAACATGAGAAAAATTGGTCTGGAAAAAGACGAAAACAAAGTATATTTTACCTTTTTCTCCCTCTCAGAACTACTTTTTGAAACTATCCGATTGAATGCAACAGGGGAAGGTTTCAGTTTAATAGAAAAAGAGTTTGCCAACGAAAACAAAGGCAAGGTTTTCTTCCAAAGTGATACTACCTTGGTTGGACTGAATACTTCTGGACATTATATCATCAACAATGACACAAAAGCCATTGAAGCCTTTGTAATGCAAAGCAAAATTGATAGAGATAACTTTTTCAAGAATGGCCCCATACGTTCCAGAACCATTGCCGTGGAGCAAACCGTCAACTTCAGTAGGTCGCCCAAATGGAATAAATATTTTATCAGTTCAGCCAAGATCACATATACTGTTGAAATTACACATATAAAAAAGCCCTTCAAAGATGTATATACCAGCGAATATGTATTAAAGACCTATGATAATAATGAAGATTTTCCCTTTAACAGTAATACCAATGCTACTAAGGACATTTTCAAATTGAAATATGAGTATGACCCTGAATTTTGGGAAAATCAAAATAGCTTGCTGCTCACAGATGAAATGCAAGATTTCATAGATTCCTTTGACTCTAAAAGAAATCCATTCAAATCAAAGCGAAAAAACAGGAATTAAGAGCTTTTTTTTCGAGCCAGGGTTTGCGAAACCACCAATACTAGAACGGCTACGCCCAGCAAAACAGCAAAGGTGTTTTTAAGTCCACCTGTTTCGGCAATAAATCCTAAGATTACTGGACCCAGCAAAAAACCTGCGTATCCAGTCCCAGCTATAAAGGAAACGCCCTGTGCAGAATCAACCCCTTTAATATTTCCTCCTATTCTGAACAATTCTGGGACAATCACAGAAAAACCTAGCCCAGTCAAGGCAAAACCGGTAATGGCCCAAAAAATGGAACTGGTGAGTACCAAAATGTATCCTAAAATAGCGATACAAGTTCCTAGGGCAACAATCTTTATTGAGCCAATTCTTTCACTAATCCCATCTCCCAAAAACCTTCCCAAGGTCATTGAAATAGAAAAGGCCAAAAATCCAGAACCTATTAATATCTCCGGGGCTAAAGCGACTTCTTTTAAATACAGTCCACTCCAATCCACAATAGCTCCCTCACTACCCATGGCTACAAACCCAATTATCCCTAAAAGCAATAAGGGTTTGAATAGCTTTAAGCTAAATGGTTCTTTTTCTATGGGCGCGGCTTTAATGGAAAAATAATGTCGTCTAAAGTATAGGTTGATAACAAAAACAAGAATCACGATGATTACCATATGAAGAAATGGATCGTTTATCCAGGGTATTAAAAAACTGCCCAATCCAGCAATTACACCACCCAAACTGAAAAAACCATGCGCGGCCGACATAAAGTTTTGCTTGTCTTCTTTTTCAATCTCGGTGACCAAAGTATTCATGGCGATATCGGTCAAACCATTGGTAGCTCCAAAAAAGAATAAAGAGGCCATCAAAACATAATAATTTGGAGCTATTAAGGGAAAAAGTGCGGCTATGCTGGCTAAAATTACCCCATACCAAGTCGCTTTGCCCACTCCCAACCGATTGATAATTGTAGAAGCTACCGGGAATATGACAAATACCCCTAAAGAAAGACAGAATAAAGCTATGCCCAAATCAGCCTTGCTGATATCGAGCTTTTCCTTGACCGAAGGAATATAAATGGCCCAAGTTCCAAACCAAATGTTAAGGCTAGCAAACACCCAGGCCGGTGCAAAATATCTAGGACTGGAAAAAATAAGTTGTAATGATTTCATTTAGTAGAAAAGGTCGGTTTTTAAAATCAAATTAAAAGATATGCGATAGGTTTTCTCCCAAATTTCTATTTTGGTTCAATCCCTCAATGATCTTCATTTCGGAAGCGGACAGTTCAAAATCAAAAATGTCGATGTTTTCCTGAATTCTTTTAGGCGTAACTGACTTGGGAATCACTGCTACTCCTCTTTGAACCAACCACCGTAAGGCTACTTGAACCGGTGTTTTAGCATGGTGATTTCCTATCTCCACCAATTCCGGAATCTTTAGAACCTCTCCCATCATGATGGGGCGCCAAGCTTCCAGTCGAATCCCATGTTGGTCGGCAAAATCCAATAAATCCAATTGACTGTGGTGGGGATGTACCTCAACTTGGTTTACCGCAGGAACGATTTCCGAATGTTCCATTAAATCTTGCATCTGATTAGCACTAAAATTACATACCCCTATTGCTTTGGCTAGACCTTTTTTATAAATAAGTTCCATTGCCCGATAGGTTTCCTTGTATTTCGACGCAACGGGCCAATGAATCAAGTACAAATCCACATAGTCCGTTTGTAATCGATTCAGGCTTCTCTCAAAAGCCCCAAATGTAGTCTCATATCCTTGTTCTGTGTTCCACACTTTGGTCGCCAAAAAAATAGCTTCTCGGGGTACTCCGCTATTCTTAATTGCTCTTCCTACCCCTTCTTCGTTTTCATATGCGGATGCTGTGTCAATTTTTCGGTATCCAGATTCCAAAGCAGAAATCACAGCATTCTCTACCTCCTTGTTATTTTTGGCAAACAAAACTCCAAGCCCAATTTTGGGCATCTTTACTTGATTATTAAGCAGAAAGTGTTCGCTTTCTTTCATTCGTGATTGATTATATACTGTTGATTTAATTTCGTGAGTGTTACAAAGTAAACTTGATTCTTGTGCACTTTTTAGAATAAAGTATTCAATTTCTAGGCTATTTTATTCCCAAATCTCGTTTTATCCTTCACTATTTGGTAGTTTTAGTACATGAAGCCCATGTTAGAGACCATAGACGTCACATCGAATGCGTCTTTCAAAATAGAAACCTACAGGAGTGCCGATAATTGCGCATCGGCGGGATGGCACATTCATCCGGAGTATGAATTGGTGTTTGTGAAAAATGGTAGTGGGGTACTCCATATTGACACTTCAAAAACTGCTTATACGGATGGGGCATTGGTTTTTTTGGCAGGAGACATCCCCCATGCGGATTTTGGAAATAAAGAAAACCACGATAATGTAGAGATCGTGATTCAGTTTAAAAAGGAATTTCTGGATGAGAAGCTCAAAGTTTTTCCAGAGTTTTCTCAAATCAAAAAACTTATTGAAAAATCAAGATATGTTCTGATTTTTGATAACCCAGTAAAGCATAAACTTGAAAAGGAGTTCAAAAAATTTAAAAAACTGGACAATCAAGGGAAACTAATCAATCTGCTAAGCATTTTACACTTATTATCCCAAGAGAGTGGTTACCAAGCGCTTAGAACAACATTCCCTTTGGACAATTTCAAAAGAGAAGATATACTTCGTTTGGAACAGGTGTTTGACTATATCAATAATCAGTACACCCAGAACATTTCTGTCGAAAAAATCGCATTTCAATTGGGCTTAACCCCTAATTCCTTTTGTCGATTTTTCAAAAAAATGACCCAAAAAAAATTCATAGGATTTGTGAACGAGTTTAGAATTCAAAAAGCTGTGGAACTCTTTAATGTATCCAATTCCTCAGTCAATGGAGTGATGTTCCAATCTGGGTTCAACGATGCCTCTTACTTTACGAGACAGTTCAAAAAATATCAAGGAATGACTCCCTCCGAATATGTCAAGACACGGTATTCCAGTTAGTTTTCTAGAATACCTTGCTTAAGAATCTGGCCAAACTGGTACATATCCTCATAAGAGGAATAAAAGGGCGTTGGAGCCAAACGGATAACATTAGGTTCACGCCAATCCGTAATTACACCGTTTTTCATGAGATAATCGAACAATTCCCTGCCCTCCCCATGCAAAAAAACAGAAAGTTGGCAGCCTCGGGCTTCTGGGGTTATGATTTCAAAAGTACTTTCCACTTCCTTATCAATCTCTTGAAGAACAAACTCCAAATAAGAAACTATCAGCTGTTGTTTTTCTATTAATGTAGACATGCCTACCTCATCAAAAAGTTCCAAAGAGGCTAAATAAGGAGCCAGTGAAAGAATGGGAGGATTACTCAATTGCCATGCGTCAGCTGTTTCAATCGGGTCAAACTCAGGTTGCATCAAAAAACGGGTTTCTTTTTTTGTACCCCACCAACCTTCAAATCTGGGAATGTCTTTTTTTCCTAAGTGTCTTTCATGCACAAATATGCCCGATGCATTTCCAGGTCCACTATTCATGTATTTATAACTGCACCATGCGGCAAAGTCGGCTCCCCATTCGTGCAAGTCTAGATTTACGTTACCCACAGCGTGGGCTAAATCCCATCCCACCAGGGCTCCCACCGATCTCCCAGCTTGGGTAATACGCTGCATATCAAAAACCTGTCCGTTGTAATAGTTCACCCCCCCAATCAATACCAACGCTAGCTCGTCACCAGAATCTTCGATAGCTTGAACAACGTCCTCGATTCTCCAGAAATGGTCCCCTGGTCTTTTTTTGACCTCCACAATAGCTTCTTCAGGGTCAAATCCATGAAAACGCACTTGACTTTGAAGCATATATTGGTCTGAAGGAAACGCTTTTTCCTCACAAAGAATCTTAAATCGTTGTTTGGTTGGACGATAAAAAGACACCATCAACAAATGAAGATTCACGGTAAGTGTGTTCATTACCGAAATTTCTTCCGGTTTGGCTCCAACAACTTTTGATAAACCTTCCGCCAACCTTTCATGATAGTCCCACCATGGTTTCTCTGCATAAAAATGACCTTCCACGGCCAAGTTCTTCCAATCATCCATGACCTCATCTACAAACCGCTTAGTTCTTTTAGGCTGAAGTCCCAGTGAATTTCCGGTAAAATAGATAACATCTTTTCCATTCACTTGAGGGAAGTGGAATTCATTACGATAGGATGCCAAAGCATCTTCGCTATCCAACTGTCTTGCAAATTCCAAAGTATTTTGAAAGGTCATTGTGTCCATATTTCAAAAATACGACTTGCTCACTTATTTTCGGAACTTCTGGGAATACGCATTTCGACTAGGTGTTTTTTGAACCCAACCTTTTCATAAGCTTTTATCGCCGGAAGATTATCTTCATATACCGTAAGACGAATTTCGTTGAATCCCTGGTCCTTGGACCAGTTCACCAACTCATCAACAATACGAGCATTGATGCCTAGACCTCGATAGTCTGGGTCTGTAAACATAAAACCTAAATACGCGTAGGTTTCATGATCCAGGTAATGCCTCGCTTTTTTGGAAACCGCATAACCTGAGGCTACAAGCTTTCCTCCCTCATCTTCTGCTACAACCACCTTGGTGTTTGGGTCAAGCACCAATTCCTTCAGGTCATAATAACTTAATGGGTCTTCTCCTAAGGTTGGGTCATACGGTCGTTCCGCAATAATGATTCCCTGTTCAAAATTGAGGAGTTCTGGTAAGTCCGATAGGACGGCATCTCTAAAAATTCCTTTAAACTTTGACATGATGGTGTTTCCAATTTTTACAGAAATCCTAAAGTAGTGTTTTCCCTATTTTTACAAAAAGTTACCGATGCATTTTCTATCCCCTCTTTTAGAGTCTTATATAGCGAATCATTCTGAAGATGAACCAGAACTCCTGAAAGAACTTACACGGGAGACACATCTAAAAGTAGTTCGCCCCAGAATGATTACGGGTCATTTTCAAGGGAGAGTGTTGAGCCTGCTTTCCAAAATCATCACGCCAAAATACATTTTGGAGATTGGTACATACACTGGGTACTCAGCTATTTGTTTGGCAGAAGGTCTACAAAAAGATGGTGCCTTACATACAATTGAAGTTAATGAGGAGCTTTTTGAGATGCAGCGGAAGTATTTTGACAAAAGCGGTCTGGGAAACCAAATAATTCAGCATACCGGAGACGCCTTGCAGATAATTCCCAAGCTGGATGTCGTTTTTGACTTGGTGTTTATTGATGCCCACAAAGTGGACTATCCTGCGTATTTTGAATGTGTAATGCAGAAGACCAAATCGGGAAGTATCATTTTGTCGGACAACGTGCTTTGGTCAGGAAAAGTGGTAGAACCATTAGAAAAAACCGACTACGCTACTACAGCGCTGCTAGAATACAATGAAAAACTAAAAAAAGACCCAAGAGTAGAAACCGTGCTATTGCCTGTTCGAGATGGGTTAACCTTGAGCAGGGTGAAATAGCCTTTGATATGTTTTGAAAAAGGTCCAAGCCAAAAGGGTACCTACTAAAGCACCGGTTATTACATCCAAAGGGTAATGAACACCTAGATATAGCCTACTGTAGGAAAACAATAGAGGCCAAATAAAGAAGATTGCGGCCCACTTTACCTTACCCTTCAACAACAAATAAACCAGAACGGTAACCGCAAAAGAACTGGAAGCGTGTCCTGAGAAAAAGCTAAAATCCCCAGGTGTATGCAAAATGCGCATCATCCCGTTTATAGATTCGTCGTTGCAGGGTCTTAAGCGGCCCACCCATTCTTTGACCATATTACACAAGCCTGTTATAGCCAGAACAAGCACGATTAAGAGACTTATTCGTTCTAAAGCTTGTCTTTTGGGAAACTTAATTAAAAAGAGCGCGAAGAATAGTAAAAAAAGGGGAGACCAATGTAAAATACGGGTTACGAATGACCAAAAACCGTCATAAGTAGGAGAGCCGAGGTTGTTAAGATAAAGCAGTGTTTCTTGATCCCATTGGAGCAACTGTTCCAACATGGGTTTAGCTTCTTTTGATTGTTCCGGTTACTTCATCCACATTTTTTTTCACCTCATTGAGTTCATCTCGTATTTCTTTGGTGAAGTCAGTGTCTATCCCTTGTTTTTCGGCACTTTTCTGAATCTCACGCTTAATATCATCCGTAGCATCGCGCAACTGTCTCATCCCTTTACCCAAACCCTTGGCTATTCCTGGGATTTTATCTGCACCAAACACCATCACCACAATAAAAAGGATGAAAAAAATCTCAGCTCCGCTTATAAAAAGGAAATACATAAAACAAATATAATGAGAACTTGATTGGAAAATAAAAAAGCCCTGCAATTTAGCAGGGCTTTTTATCGAAATTATATTTTAGGATTATTTCCCTTTGATACTATCCTTGAATTTATCAAAATCGGATTTTTCCTCTTTCTTGGGCCAAGCATTGTTTGTAGTGTCGATGTCCGCGGTCTCCAATTTCGGGTCTACCACAATACCGACAATTTCCTTTTCAGTAGCAACAACACGCTTCACCTCGGCATCATTCTTTCTCCAAATTTCTGCTGGATAGGTGATGTTTTCCTTTGAACCATCCGCATAGGTGTACTCTACAATCAAAGGCATTGGAATTCCACCTGGTTTGTCAAAAGTCACTTCATAGAAGAACTTAGGCTCTTTCACTTGTGCTCTTTCTTCGGCAGACATGTTGTCCATCATAAACTCTTTCAAGTTTTGGGACACTTCGGTTGGAGCCTTTCCTTTTAAGTCCTCACTGTAATCTTCGCTATCCTCAGCGGCCAAATACACCAAAGGAGGTAGGTCGGCTTCAGTCAGATTTCTATCGGCCATGTATTTTTCCATTTCTTTGGTAGGCTTAGAAGTCACATAGTACTTCTTAACACCTTTTACCCCTATGTCCACATAATCTGTAGTGTAGAACCAACCTCTCCAATACCAATCCAAATCCACAGCAGAAGCATCCTCCATAGTTCGGAAGAAGTCTTCAGGCGTTGGGTGTTTGAACATCCAACGTTGTGCATAAGTTTTGAATGCATGGTCAAATAATTCTTTACCCATTACGGTTTCACGAAGAATATTTAGTGCCGTTGCTGGCTTTCCGTAAGCATTTGGACCTAGGCTATACACATTCTCTGGGTTGGACATGATTGGAGCGATGAAATTTTGATCGCCACTCATGTAGGGAACAATTTTGGCAGGCTCTCCTCTACGGGAAGGATAATTGCTATTTGGAGCAATAACATCTGGATAGTTTTCACCAAATTCTTGTTCTGTCAAATACTGCATAAAAGTATCCAAACCTTCGTCCATCCATCCCCACTGACGCTCGTCAGAGTTTACAATCATGGGGAAGTAGTTATGACCCACTTCATGAATAATCACGCTGATCATTCCAAACTTCGTACGGTCAGAATAAGTTCCATCAGGGTTTGGTCGCCCGAAGTTGAAACAAATCATAGGGTACTCCATTCCGATTTGTGCAGCGTGCACAGAAATCGCTTTGTGATAGGGATAATCAAAAGTGAATTTAGAGTAGGTTTCTAAAGTCTGAACAACAGCCTTGGTGGATTGCTCCTCCCAAAGCGGGTTACCTTCCTTTGGATAAAGGGAAACCGCCATTACTTCTTTACCACCTAACTTGACAGCTTGGGCATCCATAATATACTTTCTAGAAGTGGCGAAAGCGAAATCCCGCACCAAAACCCCAGGTTCCGTTTTGAATCTCCATGTTTTGGTATCATTGGCAAAGCTACTTTCCTTAGCCGTAGCTTCCTCCTGGGTAACAATAACAACCGGCTTATCATAGGATTTTTTAGCCTGATTGTACCGCTTCATCATATCCCTAGAGAACACTTCTTTCCTATTTTGAAGTACCCCGGTAGCATCCAGAACATGATCAGATGGAACTGTAATGTTTACTTCATAATTTCCGAAAGGTAAAGCAAACTCACCATTTCCCCAGAATTGATGGTTTTGCCATCCTTCCACATCGCTATAATGCGCCATACGAGGAAAGAACTGCGCTATGATATAGTTTCTATTTCCATCAGCTGGAAAAAACTCGTACCCAGAACGACCTCTGTCATTCACGTGATCGTTAATGTTATACCACCATTTAATCGAAAAAGAAGTAGTTTCTCCACTTTTAAGCGGTTGGGGAATATTAACCCGCATCATAGTTTGATTGATGGTATAGGACAATGCATTTCCGTTAGCATCCTTCACAAAATCAATATTAAAACCACCATCAAAAGGCTCAGCAACATACGTTTTGGCAAAGTTCCCTGCAGTGTAAGCAAAGTTTACTCCATTTCCATTTCGTAAAGGAGATTTGGAATCCTTGGCCCTAACATTTTGGTCCAATTGTACCCAGAGAAATTCCAGATCATCTGGAGAGTTGTTGTAGTATGTAATGGTTTCTTCACCATAGATTTTGGCGTTTTTGTCATCCAAGGTGATGTCCATCTTGTAATCAGCCTGTTGCTGGTAGTAATCAGGGCCTGGACTTCCAGAAGCAGAACGGTAGGTATTTGGAGTAGAAAACTCTTCGTACAGTTGCTTGAACTTACTTTGGTTATAATGTCCTGGTTTGCGTTCTTCTTTTGCTTCTTCCTCTTGGGCAAAGGCAAGTGCTCCAAAAAGAAATAGAAGGGAAGCAAAACAATACTTGATTTTGTTCATTTTTTCTTTAATTTTTAATCGCGGAAAAATAACTCTTTTTTTAACCAATCCTTAAGAGTTGGTCACAAGTTTAACATTCCTTTATTATTATCCCGTATGAGAACAAAACTTTTCTTTTGTCCATTCAATTTAAAGTGGACAATATTCTGTTGTTCATCAAAAAGGTCGGTAAGGATTTCATTTTGAATGGCTATGGATTTCGTTTCGGAAAGTTGCTTATTGGGAATCTCTAGATAACATATAACTACATCATTGTCATAGGTCTTTCCCAAAAAAGTATAATCTACCTTTTCACCATTGATTTCGACCACAAATTTTGTATTGAAATACTTTTTGATATAGTCTTCTGCAACCTCAGACTCCTCTACACTGGCTAATTTACTGGTGATGTCATAGCGTTCAAGCAGAACATCCTCCAAATCATCAATAAAAATACGTGTGGTAATCTGGAAAGCCTGATTCTTTTCAGAGTAGTTTACATTGGTCACACTCACATAAAACTTATGCATCTCAGAAAATGAGAAGAAAGTGAAGATGACAAGAATCCATACGCCGTACTTGAATGATACTTTCATTGCCTAAGTTTTTTTTGAAATTCCAAAACCTGTGCCAAAACTAATCCAATTTATTATTTTCCCTGTAGGCCCTACTCTTCGAAATCATAAAATCCCAAATACGTAATTTATCCCTAGAGTCGACTACTTCCTGAAACTCGGCATCCACTTCGCAGAAATACATGAAATCCTCAATTTTTTCCATAGGAATCTTTAAAGTAGCCGTAAATAGAGAGTCCACATAAAAGTCCTGTACCCTTTGGGTACGTGCATACGTATTATCCACCTTAACCCGATTTTTAAGCATTTTTGTGCGACCGGTAATGGCATTTATAAGCGGGTACAATGGTGGGTTCAATATCATACCAGGATTGAATTTTGGGCCAGCAGCTTCCTGTAATTTGCGTTCACTTTGTGTTTTAATCCGAATACCCGCGTTGGGAAGCCCCAAAGCCACAGCACTTACATCCTTTTCCAGCTTAAGCCCGCCTACGTCCTCACTCAAATTACCAGAAAGGTTATAGGGTTGGACCACAACTTCCCTCAATTCATTTACAAATTCTTCCATGGGGATTCTTACAAAATTCGTATTGAAAATGACCTTGCTTATAGGCACAGTTTTTCTTATGAATTGAACCGCCGAAAACACCAAAGTATCCCCTACTTGCACTTGTATGGAGAATTGCCCATCAAATCCTGTAATAACCGCTTTTTTTGAAGTGATATTCTGAATGACGACACCCACTACATCCTTTCCAGGGGCCTCAACTTGCCCATTCAATACTTTGGTTTCCTGAGCGCCAACCAGATTTAGAAATAGAACCAGCACACACCCCAAACGAAATCTACTCTTCATCCAATTCAGCCAAATACGTTTTGCTTTGGGTCACCAGAAAATCAATCAATTGAAACTCATTTTCCTTTCGAAGTAGAGTTTGGGAAGGAACCTTATCATCACAATAAAGAAGAAACGCATCTATTTGGTTTTGGGGTAATTTGAGGTCTACTACAAAAAACTCATCATCATAGACCTGACGCAATACATCACTGACCTTCAAAGGTGCTCTTTCTTCTGAGCCATCATCCCTTGCCTTGAATAAGGCTTTGAAAATATTAGTGAAATTGAGTCCATCACGCATACCCCTTACGCTTTGGGCTTCCGCAACATTTTGAACCTCGGTACCGCGATCTATTTCGTATTCAAAGCCCTTAAAATCTTCATTTTTTACCTCCAAAAACTTTTCTTGGTTCTCTGGACTGACCACCACTTCATCCAATTCCGTGATTTTTTCGGTTACCTCTACAACCAACCTATTATTTTGCAAGATTTCAGAAGTGATTTTTACTACTTCCAGCTGATAGTTCACCGCTGTAAAAACCAATTGGTCACCCTCTTTAACGGCAATCATAAATTCTCCATTCTCGGTAGTAATCGTTGCCGTTTCTGCTGTGGCATTGATTACATTTTCGTTGGCCACATTACCTCCTCGATACAACACCTTTCCACGCAATAACTGTCTTCCGTCCTGCGCTATGGTCAATCCATAGCAAAAGAAACAAAGAAGAAAAAGAAGGGTATGTTTCATACGAAGAGTGTTAGCTTTTGTTAAAGAAAGTCTATGGACACCGTAAAAAAAATAAAAACATTCTAAACTTTTGTTAATTCCTTATAAAATCGAAGTGGCCAAGCATGAGACTTTCAACTTTGAAGCTGTACATTTTAACGGTTATAATTAGAATTATCAAAGGAGAAAAGTAGTTTTGCGGTTTACAAAAAGTAAACCTCAAACCACATTACTGTGAAAAATATTGTTCTTCCCCTGATTCTGTGCCTGCTCTTCGGGACATCCTTGTATGGCCAAATCAAAATAGGGGAAAATCCAGAAAATTTGGACGCCTCCTCTGTTTTGGAATTGGAAAGTAGAACTCGGGTTTTAGTTATCACCCGGGTATCCAATGTCCAAATGTTGAACATCACCCCATTGCAGGGTGCCATGGTCTACAATACCGATACACAGTGCGTACACTTTTATACAGGGACAGAATGGTTTAACCCCTGTGAACAACCAGATGAGCAAACGTTTACCGCTGACCCAATCGTTAATCCAGACCCGACCATAGTCATAATCGAAGACCCAGCGACCAGCAATTTCAACTTTGAAGTGGGAATGATCAATGGGATTCGCAATATTGTCCCGTCCACTGTGAATGGAGATTTACATATTCAACCCAATTCCATTCGAAGTTTGCAATTGGGTGATGATTCGGTCACCTTGGACAAGATTGCAGACGGGCTTATTGACGGGCAACTTATTCAGTGGAATGGAACAGAATGGGTCCTTATTGAAGAAACGGCCATAAATGTTACCGAAGATGATGGTATTATAGGAAATGAAATTCGAGATGTTTTTGATGCCACTTTGACCAGAACTGGTACCGGTACCGATGCCGACCCTTTTTTAGTGGATGTAAGTCCGCTTGGTATTACGGATGTGGAATTGGCGAATAATGCAGTTACGAATAGCAAAGTTCTCGCGGACGCAATTACTTCGGATAAAATTCTGGATGGAGAAGTAAACACAGACGATATAGCTGATGATGCTATCACCAATGATAAAATAGCCGATAACGCCATAAACACCGATGAAATCGCTGACAACGCCGTGACACTGCCAAAAATCGCCGACGGAACAGCAGCGGGACAGCTCATGCAATGGGACGGTACCGACTGGGTCCTGGTGGACGACTCCGCCCTGACCGTTACCGAACAGGACGGAATAGTGGAAACGAGGTCACCAACGCAACCGATGCCACCCTCACGCTCTCCGGGAGCGGGACAGCCGTGGACCCGCTCACGCTCGACGTGGCCGCTAACGGGATAACAGACAACGAAATCGCTGACAACGCCGTGACACTGCCAAAAATCGCCGACGGAACAGCAGCGGGACAGCTCATGCAATGGGACGGTACCGACTGGGTCCTGGTGGACGACTCCGCCCTGACCGTTACCGAACAGGACGGAATAGTAGGAAACGAGGTCACCAACGCAACCGATGCCACCCTCACGCTCTCCGGGAGCGGGACAGCCGTGGACCCGCTCACGCTCGACGTGGCCGCTAACGGGATAACAGACAACGAAATCGCTGACAACGCCGTGACACTGCCAAAAATCGCCGACGGAACAGCAGCGGGACAGCTCATGCAATGGGACGGTACCGACTGGGTCCTGGTGGACGACTCCGCCCTGACCGTTACCGAACAGGACGGAATAGTAGGAAACGAGGTCACCAACGCAACCGATGCCACCCTCACGCTCTCCGGGAGCGGGACAGCCGTGGACCCGCTCACGCTCGACGTGGCCGCTAACGGGATAACAGACAACGAAATCGCTGACAACGCCGTGACACTGCCAAAAATCGCCGACGGAACAGCAGCGGGACAGCTCATGCAATGGGACGGTACCGACTGGGTCCTGGTGGACGACTCCGCCCTGACCGTTACCGAACAGGACGGAATAGTAGGAAACGAGGTCACCAACGCAACCGATGCCACCCTCACGCTCTCCGGGAGCGGGACAGCCGTGGACCCGCTCACGCTCGACGTGGCCGCTAACGGGATAACAGACAACGAAATCGCTGACAACGCCGTGACACTGCCAAAAATCGCCGACGGAACAGCAGCGGGACAGCTCATGCAATGGGACGGTACCGACTGGGTCCTGGTGGACGACTCCGCCCTGACCGTTACCGAACAGGACGGAATAGTAGGAAACGAGGTCACCAACGCAACCGATGCCACCCTCACGCTCTCCGGGAGCGGGACAGCCGTGGACCCGCTCACGCTCGACGTGGCCGCTAACGGGATAACAGACAACGAAATCGCTGACAACGCCGTGACACTGCCAAAAATCGCCGACGGAACAGCAGCGGGACAGCTCATGCAATGGGACGGTACCGACTGGGTCCTGGTGGATGATTCAGCGCTAGACGTAGTTGAAGAGATTGTGCTTACTGGAAGGGTAGCTTCCGCCGCTGGAACAGCTGGAGCGTATACAGAAACTAATCCCGCTATTACCGCTACATCAATTATTCAACTTACTGTAGAGCAAAATCCTTCTAACAATCCAATTATAATTCAACTTACAAATCAAGCAGCCGGGAGTTTTTCAGTTCTTATTCAAGAATTTACAGGCGCAGGTTTTGTAGGAACAAATGCTGACTGGCAATATATTGTCGTTGCACCATAAAATGAAGAAATCGTTATACATATTGTTTGTATCAACTTGCTTGTTGAATGCCCAAAACGCCCTCTACAACAGTGGTAACATCCGTATTCATCCCAATGGAAATCTTGGATTTCATGCAGATTTAATTAACGATGTCCCCTTTGAAAACAACCAAGGGTTAGTTGGCTTCTATGGAGATACACCTTTACAGGTGCGAGGGAGTATTCCACCTACATTTAATGACGTGGAATTCCTCATTTCCGATAATGTCCTTTTGAGGAACTCCGTAAACATACGCAACAATACGAATTTCATAATTGGAGATGTGTTGACCCCTTTAAATGATCAAACCATCTTCCTGAATTTCGGAAACACTGGGTTTTTTACAGGAGAAATCGATACTTCCAAAGTAACCGGTTTTGCAGCGATGACCAATCGAGACTTTTTCTCATTTCCCGTGGGAGATACAGAGCAACTACGCCCCTTAGTGCTAAATTCACAGGGAAATACAGAACTAGCAATCTGCGCCTATTTTTTTGAAAACCCCTCGAATCCATCTTCCATCACAGAAACTTTTGATGTAGAAGAGAAAGTAAGAAGCATTGGCACAGTTTCCAATCGCGAGTTTTGGATTGTCCAAAGTGATGTCCCCGCCACTGTAACGATAAGTTGGAACCCAAGAAGCAACTTGGTTTCCATACCTAATCTACAACCGGAAGGTATTATTGTGGTGGGATGGAGCAAACAATCCAACCAATGGATTATTATTGGAAGTACAGCGCAAAGTGGTGACCTAAACCAAGGTTTTGTAACTTCCGAAACCTTTGTGCCAAGTGATTTCGCTGCCATTACTTTTGGAACCATTCCCCTACCCACAGATACTTTTGCCGTAAATAATCCCACATTGGGTAATTACTTTTTAAGCCCAAATGGAGACGGCATCAATGATTCATTTATAATTGAAGAATTATCGGAATCTCCAAATAATAGCATGCGAATTTTTAATCGATTTGGACAAAAAGTATTTGAACAAATCAATTATGTGGATGAGTTTCGAGGAGTTTCAAATACTGGAAGTTTTGTATTGAGTCAAGATATTGGGCTACCCGAGGGCTTTTATTATTATCTGATCACCCTTGATGATTTGGAACTCGAATACCAGGGTTTTTTGTATTTGGACCGATAATTTCGAAAGTTTTTTCCTGTTAAAATATCGATGTAATTGGTTAATTCCTAGATGATTGAAGATACAGCTTCTTTTTACCACACTATTTTCCGCCTACACAACAATACTTTTTCCTATTAATTCTTTAGCTCGATTTTTACGTTAAATTTGTTTCGCCACAAATCTTATCGTAATTATGAACAAAAGGCTGTCTCTACTTGTCCTGCTCTTTCCTGTGCTTCTTCTTTCGCAGGTTAAAGTCGGTGACAATCCAAACGTAATTAACCCCTCCTCAATACTAGAGCTTGAAAGTAACAATAAAGCATTGGTGCTCACTCGGCTCAATTCTGCACAAATGCAGAGTATTACGCCCCTAAACGGTGCAGTAATCTACAATACCGACACTGATTGTGTCCATTATTTCAATGGTGGTCAGTGGATTAACTTATGTGATAGTTCAGGTTCATCCAATCTAACTTTTGTAGATAATGGAAATGGAACCTTTTCCATATTAGACAATGGAACAATAATATTTACATCTTCAGATTTAACCGGACCCCCCGGTGCAGATGGTGCCGACGGAGCAGACGGAGCGGTAGGACCAGCCGGACCCGCAGGGCCGCAGGGACCACAGGGACCACAGGGTGACCCCGGTGCAGATGGTGCCGACGGAGCAGACGGAGCGGTAGGACCAGCCGGACCCGCAGGGCCGCAGGGACCACAGGGACCACAGGGTGACCCCGGTGCAGATGGTGCCGACGGAGCAGACGGAGCGGTAGGACCAGCCGGACCCGCAGGGCCGCAGGGACCACAGGGACCACAGGGTGACCCCGGTGCAGATGGTGCCGACGGAGCAGACGGAGCGGTAGGACCAGCCGGACCCGCAGGGCCGCAGGGACCACAGGGACCACAGGGTGACCCCGGTGCAGATGGTGCCGACGGAGCAGACGGAGCGGTAGGACCAGCCGGACCCGCAGGGCCGCAGGGACCACAGGGACCACAGGGTGACCCCGGTGCAGATGGTGCCGACGGAGCAGACGGAGCGGTAGGACCAGCCGGACCCGCAGGGCCGCAGGGACCACAGGGACCACAGGGTGACCCCGGTGCAGATGGTGCCGACGGAGCAGACGGAGCGGTAGGACCAGCCGGACCCGCAGGGCCGCAGGGACCACAGGGACCACAGGGTGACCCCGGTGCAGATGGTGCCGACGGAGCAGACGGAGCGGTAGGACCAGCCGGACCCGCAGGGCCGCAGGGACCACAGGGACCACAGGGTGACCCCGGTGCAGATGGTGCCGACGGAGCAGACGGAGCGGTAGGACCAGCCGGACCCGCAGGGCCGCAGGGACCACAGGGACCACAGGGTGACCCCGGTGCAGATGGTGCCGACGGAGCAGACGGAGCGGTAGGACCAGCCGGACCCGCAGGGCCGCAGGGACCACAGGGACCACAGGGTGACCCCGGTGCAGATGGTGCCGACGGAGCAGACGGAGCGGTAGGACCAGCCGGACCCGCAGGGCCGCAGGGACCACAGGGACCACAGGGTGACCCCGGTGCAGATGGTGCCGACGGAGCAGACGGAGCGGTAGGACCAGCCGGACCCGCAGGGCCGCAGGGACCACAGGGACCACAGGGTGACCCCGGTGCAGATGGTGCCGACGGAGCAGACGGAGCGGTAGGACCAGCCGGACCCGCAGGGCCGCAGGGACCACAGGGACCACAGGGTGACCCCGGTGCAGATGGTGCCGACGGAGCAGACGGAGCGGTAGGACCAGCCGGACCCGCAGGGCCGCAGGGACCACAGGGACCACAGGGTGACCCCGGTGCAGATGGTGCCGACGGAGCAGACGGAGCGGTAGGACCAGCCGGACCCGCAGGGCCGCAGGGACCACAGGGACCACAGGGTGACCCCGGTGCAGATGGTGCCGACGGAGCAGACGGAGCGGTAGGACCAGCCGGACCCGCAGGGCCGCAGGGACCACAGGGACCACAGGGTGACCCCGGTGCAGATGGTGCCGACGGAGCAGACGGAGCGGTAGGACCAGCCGGACCCGCAGGGCCGCAGGGACCACAGGGACCACAGGGTGACCCCGGTGCAGATGGTGCCGACGGAGCAGACGGAGCGGTAGGACCAGCCGGACCCGCAGGGCCGCAGGGACCACAGGGACCACAGGGTGACCCCGGTGCAGATGGTGCCGACGGAGCAGACGGAGCGGTAGGACCAGCCGGACCCGCAGGGCCGCAGGGACCACAGGGACCACAGGGTGACCCCGGTGCAGATGGTGCCGACGGAGCAGACGGAGCGGTAGGACCAGCCGGACCCGCAGGGCCGCAGGGACCACAGGGACCACAGGGTGACCCCGGTGCAGATGGTGCCGACGGAGCAGACGGAGCGGTAGGACCAGCCGGACCCGCAGGGCCGCAGGGACCACAGGGACCACAGGGTGACCCCGGTGCAGATGGTGCCGACGGAGCAGACGGAGCGGTAGGACCAGCCGGACCCGCAGGGCCGCAGGGACCACAGGGACCACAGGGTGACCCCGGTGCAGATGGTGCCGACGGAGCAGACGGAGCGGTAGGACCAGCCGGACCCGCAGGGCCGCAGGGACCACAGGGACCACAGGGTGACCCCGGTGCAGATGGTGCCGACGGAGCAGACGGAGCGGTAGGACCAGCCGGACCCGCAGGGCCGCAGGGACCACAGGGACCACAGGGTGACCCCGGTGCAGATGGTGCCGACGGAGCAGACGGAGCGGTAGGACCAGCCGGACCCGCAGGGCCGCAGGGACCACAGGGACCACAGGGTGACCCCGGTGCAGATGGTGCCGACGGAGCAGACGGAGCGGTAGGACCAGCCGGACCCGCAGGGCCGCAGGGACCACAGGGACCACAGGGTGACCCCGGTGCAGATGGTGCCGACGGAGCAGACGGAGCGGTAGGACCAGCCGGACCCGCAGGGCCGCAGGGACCACAGGGACCACAGGGTGACCCCGGTGCAGATGGTGCCGACGGAGCAGACGGAGCGGTAGGACCAGCCGGACCCGCAGGGCCGCAGGGACCACAGGGACCACAGGGTGACCCCGGTGCAGATGGTGCCGACGGAGCAGACGGAGCGGTAGGACCAGCCGGACCCGCAGGGCCGCAGGGACCACAGGGACCACAGGGTGACCCCGGTGCAGATGGTGCCGACGGAGCAGACGGAGCGGTAGGACCAGCCGGACCCGCAGGGCCGCAGGGACCACAGGGACCACAGGGTGACCCCGGTGCAGATGGTGCCGACGGAGCAGACGGAGCGGTAGGACCAGCCGGACCCGCAGGGCCGCAGGGACCACAGGGACCACAGGGTGACCCCGGTGCAGATGGTGCCGACGGAGCAGACGGAGCGGTAGGACCAGCCGGACCCGCAGGGCCGCAGGGACCACAGGGACCACAGGGTGACCCCGGTGCAGATGGTGCCGACGGAGCAGACGGAGCGGTAGGACCAGCCGGACCCGCAGGGCCGCAGGGACCACAGGGACCACAGGGTGACCCCGGTGCAGATGGTGCCGACGGAGCAGACGGAGCGGTAGGACCAGCCGGACCCGCAGGGCCGCAGGGACCACAGGGACCACAGGGTGACCCCGGTGCAGATGGTGCCGACGGAGCAGACGGAGCGGTAGGACCAGCCGGACCCGCAGGGCCGCAGGGACCACAGGGACCACAGGGTGACCCCGGTGCAGATGGTGCCGACGGAGCAGACGGAGCGGTAGGACCAGCCGGACCCGCAGGGCCGCAGGGACCACAGGGACCACAGGGTGACCCCGGTGCAGATGGTGCCGACGGAGCAGACGGAGCGGTAGGACCAGCCGGACCCGCAGGGCCGCAGGGACCACAGGGACCACAGGGTGACCCCGGTGCAGATGGTGCCGACGGAGCAGACGGAGCGGTAGGACCAGCCGGACCCGCAGGGCCGCAGGGACCACAGGGACCACAGGGTGACCCCGGTGCAGATGGTGCCGACGGAGCAGACGGAGCGGTAGGACCAGCCGGACCCGCAGGGCCGCAGGGACCACAGGGACCACAGGGTGACCCCGGTGCAGATGGTGCCGACGGAGCAGACGGAGCGGTAGGACCAGCCGGACCCGCAGGGCCGCAGGGACCACAGGGACCACAGGGTGACCCCGGTGCAGATGGTGCCGACGGAGCAGACGGAGCGGTAGGACCAGCCGGACCCGCAGGGCCGCAGGGACCACAGGGACCACAGGGTGACCCCGGTGCAGATGGTGCCGACGGAGCAGACGGAGCGGTAGGACCAGCCGGACCCGCAGGGCCGCAGGGACCACAGGGACCACAGGGTGACCCCGGTGCAGATGGTGCCGACGGAGCAGACGGAGCGGTAGGACCAGCCGGACCCGCAGGGCCGCAGGGACCACAGGGACCACAGGGTGACCCCGGTGCAGATGGTGCCGACGGAGCAGACGGAGCGGTAGGACCAGCCGGACCCGCAGGGCCGCAGGGACCACAGGGACCACAGGGTGACCCCGGTGCAGATGGTGCCGACGGAGCAGACGGAGCGGTAGGACCAGCCGGACCCGCAGGGCCGCAGGGACCACAGGGACCACAGGGTGACCCCGGTGCAGATGGTGCCGACGGAGCAGACGGAGCGGTAGGACCAGCCGGACCCGCAGGGCCGCAGGGACCACAGGGACCACAGGGTGACCCCGGTGCAGATGGTGCCGACGGAGCAGACGGAGCGGTAGGACCAGCCGGACCCGCAGGGCCGCAGGGACCACAGGGACCACAGGGTGACCCCGGTGCAGATGGTGCCGACGGAGCAGACGGAGCGGTAGGACCAGCCGGACCCGCAGGGCCGCAGGGACCACAGGGACCACAGGGTGACCCCGGTGCAGATGGTGCCGACGGAGCAGACGGAGCGGTAGGACCAGCCGGACCCGCAGGGCCGCAGGGACCACAGGGACCACAGGGTGACCCCGGTGCAGATGGTGCCGACGGAGCAGACGGAGCGGTAGGACCAGCCGGACCCGCAGGGCCGCAGGGACCACAGGGACCACAGGGTGACCCCGGTGCAGATGGTGCCGACGGAGCAGACGGAGCGGTAGGACCAGCCGGACCCGCAGGGCCGCAGGGACCACAGGGACCACAGGGTGACCCCGGTGCAGATGGTGCCGACGGAGCAGACGGAGCGGTAGGACCAGCCGGACCCGCAGGGCCGCAGGGACCACAGGGACCACAGGGTGACCCCGGTGCAGATGGTGCCGACGGAGCAGACGGAGCGGTAGGACCAGCCGGACCCGCAGGGCCGCAGGGACCACAGGGACCACAGGGTGACCCCGGTGCAGATGGTGCCGACGGAGCAGACGGAGCGGTAGGACCAGCCGGACCCGCAGGGCCGCAGGGACCACAGGGACCACAGGGTGACCCCGGTGCAGATGGTGCCGACGGAGCAGACGGAGCGGTAGGACCAGCCGGACCCGCAGGGCCGCAGGGACCACAGGGACCACAGGGTGACCCCGGTGCAGATGGTGCCGACGGAGCAGACGGAGCGGTAGGACCAGCCGGACCCGCAGGGCCGCAGGGACCACAGGGACCACAGGGTGACCCCGGTGCAGATGGTGCCGACGGAGCAGACGGAGCGGTAGGACCAGCCGGACCCGCAGGGCCGCAGGGACCACAGGGACCACAGGGTGACCCCGGTGCAGATGGTGCCGACGGAGCAGACGGAGCGGTAGGACCAGCCGGACCCGCAGGGCCGCAGGGACCACAGGGACCACAGGGTGACCCCGGTGCAGATGGTGCCGACGGAGCAGACGGAGCGGTAGGACCAGCCGGACCCGCAGGGCCGCAGGGACCACAGGGACCACAGGGTGACCCCGGTGCAGATGGTGCCGACGGAGCAGACGGAGCGGTAGGACCAGCCGGACCCGCAGGGCCGCAGGGACCACAGGGACCACAGGGTGACCCCGGTGCAGATGGTGCCGACGGAGCAGACGGAGCGGTAGGACCAGCCGGACCCGCAGGGCCGCAGGGACCACAGGGACCACAGGGTGACCCCGGTGCAGATGGTGCCGACGGAGCAGACGGAGCGGTAGGACCAGCCGGACCCGCAGGGCCGCAGGGACCACAGGGACCACAGGGTGACCCCGGTGCAGATGGTGCCGACGGAGCAGACGGAGCGGTAGGACCAGCCGGACCCGCAGGGCCGCAGGGACCACAGGGACCACAGGGTGACCCCGGTGCAGATGGTGCCGACGGAGCAGACGGAGCGGTAGGACCAGCCGGACCCGCAGGGCCGCAGGGACCACAGGGACCACAGGGTGACCCCGGTGCAGATGGTGCCGACGGAGCAGACGGAGCGGTAGGACCAGCCGGACCCGCAGGGCCGCAGGGACCACAGGGACCACAGGGTGACCCCGGTGCAGATGGTGCCGACGGAGCAGACGGAGCGGTAGGACCAGCCGGACCCGCAGGGCCGCAGGGACCACAGGGACCACAGGGTGACCCCGGTGCAGATGGTGCCGACGGAGCAGACGGAGCGGTAGGACCAGCCGGACCCGCAGGGCCGCAGGGACCACAGGGACCACAGGGTGACCCCGGTGCAGATGGTGCCGACGGAGCAGACGGAGCGGTAGGACCAGCCGGACCCGCAGGGCCGCAGGGACCACAGGGACCACAGGGTGACCCCGGTGCAGATGGTGCCGACGGAGCAGACGGAGCGGTAGGACCAGCCGGACCCGCAGGGCCGCAGGGACCACAGGGACCTGTTGGACCACCCCAAACCTTATCCAAAGCCGGTACAACCATTACTTTAAGTGATGGTGGAGGTTCTGTAGATGAAACTGTGACTAACTTATCACAAAACACCACAACTGGAGTTATTACCTATACAAATGAAGAAGCAAGTCCGCAAACCGCTAATGTAGTGGGTACTGAAACCAATAACAGTATAACGGTAGGCACCAATGGTGGTGCATTCTACGAGAGTCCTATAAAGGCATTCGGAAAAATTGCTGCAAATGGTAGTGTTACCAGAGCCACAACAGGAGTCACAGTGACCAAACTTGGAGGTAATGGCTACTATCGAGTAAATCTTCCAGCGGGATTAGTAAGTGATGCCAACTATATCATACAGCTTTCTCAACCCAGTCGTGATGGAGCCGGAAATGATGACCCCGGTATTTCTTATAGAAATCAGACTTCAACCAGTTTTGAAGTTATTGTAGGAGATAATGATAATGGAGGCTCGGATAGAAATCGTTTTAACTCCGAATTTATGTTTATCGTACTTGACTTATAGGATATGAACTTTAGAAAAATTCTTTTTTACCTTTTATTACTCTCAGCACCTCTATTAAGGGGGCAAGTCACTGCAGGTGATTTGGTGGGCATCCATAATGTTACCACTACTGAAATGAATGCCATTTCAAATCCTATTGAAGGGTCATTGGTTTATAATACGACAACGCGTAGCATTCACTTTTACAGCAATACCAGTTGGGTCGAAGTACCTAATATTTCCAATAGTTATGTGGGGACTTTTCAAATAACGGGTACTGGAATTCAGAATGTAAACGGTGTTCCCTTCGAACCCAGCTACGTTACTTTTGCCGCATATGCCAACGTGGAAAGCTTTATTTTGAATTCAGATAATGCCGTGCGTAATAACGAGAGGGGAATTGCGAATTCCTTCGGTTCCATGACGGGATTTGCACGAAATGACGCCAGCAGTATTACGCAACAGGTGATTTATGTTGGTGGACATGGAAACTCCATTAACGATATTTCTCGTTTTGCGTCCAACTCCCATTGTATAGGTTTGAGATATGGAAATCAAAATGGAGACAATCTAGGAGTTACTTCGGCAACGGTAACTCGTTTTAATTCAGATGGCTTCACCTTAAACACAGATAGTTTTGCTGATGGTATTGTTGTTATTTATCAGGCGTTTAGATAAAAATGAGTACGATAAAAAACATAGCACAAATTGCGTCAATCTGCATAATCTTGGTTTGCAGTTTTTCCGCTAAGGCTCAACAAGCCTTTCACAACTTTGGTTTCTTACAATTTCATTCCGAAGCCTCAGTGGGGTTTCACTTGGACCTCATTGATGACGGATTCTTTGTGAACAACAGAGGATTAACTGGTTTTTATAGTGATGGTCGATTGACTGTTTCGGGTACTTCAAATCCTGTTTTCAATGATATAGAAATCTTTGTAGACAATGGTTTGCAACTAGATACTTGGGTCGGAGTGACCAACAATGCCAACTTTATTGTAGGAAATGTTTTAACCTCCAAATCCACACTGGACAATTATCTCAATTTTGTCAACGACGCTTTCTTTACGGGAACGGGTGATGAAAACCATGTAAATGGATACGTAGGGGCTAGCAACAAATCAATGATTACATTTCCCGTTGGAGATGGGATTCGAATTCGGCATCTTACCTTGACTTCCAATGATATCAACAGCTTGGCGCGTTGTGCCTATTTTTTTGAAGACCCCAACGCCCCTATTTCCTTCATTGGAAATTTCAATACGGATATTACCGCTACTGATGACCTTCAAATCAGTAATTTCGAATTTTGGCGTTTGGATGGAAGTGAATCGTCTGTGGTTACCTTAACTTGGGATGACCAAAGCAATACTTCGCTCTTTGCGGAAAGCACCGATAATTTGTTGGTGGTTGGCTGGAATAGGGAAAACAGTCAATGGGAAAGCTTAGGAAACTCTGGAGTGAACGGTAATATGAACAACGGGAGCATAACATCGAACACCTTCTTGCCCAGTGATTACGAAATCATAACTCTAGGTGGAACTGACGAGCTCTTGGAACCTTTTTCGGTCTTGGAACTTGATAACTATTTTCTCACCCCGAATGGAGATGGCGTCAACGATTTTCTTTTGATAGATGGTATCGAAACAGTACCCAATAATATTCTTAACATATATAACCGCTACGGTGTATTGGTGTATTCTAAATTGAACTATGCCAACGAATTCAATGGTCGTTCTAACCGAAATGCTGTAATCAGCAGGAGTTCTGGATTATCAGCAGGAGTATATTTTTATGTGCTAACGGTAAACGATACCCGACAAAAATTTCAAGGGTACCTCTATATTTCAGATTCCCAATAGCGCATATTGTTACGGAGCTTGGGCAAGACTTAAAAATACTTCTTAACTTGCCGTAAACTCGTCAATCACTTATGAAAAGAAGGTCATTTGTTAAAAGAACGGCTGCGGCCACTGCTGCTTTGTCCTTTCCTTTTACACTTCCTGCTAGCCAAAGAAATACCGAATATTCCATTCTTGAATTGATGGGTAAAGAAGATATTCCATTATTCGGCAAAGACATTAATCTAAGAGAAGAAGCCCATGATGCCTTTGTAAAAATGAAAAAAGCAGCGTATCAAGCTGGTTTTGACATTAAAATGGTTTCAAGTTATAGGGATTTCTACCGACAAGAAGGTATATGGGAGAGAAAATATCTTCGCTATACAGAAGATGAAGGAATGGCACCGTTGGATGCGATTGACAAAATCATCGAATACTCCACAATACCTGGAACAAGTCGACATCATTGGGGCACGGATATCGATATAATTGATGGCTACCCAAAAACCAAGGGTGGTGTATTAGTTCCTGAAAAATTTGAAAGTGGAGGCCCTTTTGAAGGTTTAAAAAAATGGTTGGACGAGAATTCAGAAAGTTTTGGTTTTTACTTGGTGTATACCAATGAACCCAAAAGAAGAGGTTTTAAATATGAACCTTGGCATTACAGTTATGCCCCCATTTCCATTCCCATGCTCACCGCTTTCAGGAAAAAGAACATCGTTAAACTTCTTCAAAATGAGGAATTTATAGGTTCCGAACATTTTACACTTGGTTTTCTAAAATCCTATATCAGGGACAACATTTTGGACATCAACCCCGAATTGTTATAGCCCTTTTTTTGTATCTTCCAGCTACTATAACACTAACGCAATGAGAAGAGGAAGTTGGAAAATCAGGATACTTATTGGTTTGGCCATTGTTGTCTTCGCCTTTATCCAGCGCTGTAGCAATCAAGAGGAAAATCCATATACCGGACGGATTCAAAATATAAACATGTCTGCGGAACAAGAAATTGCCATAGGTCTGCAGAGCGCTCCTGAAATGGCACAACAACACGGCGGTTTATATCCTGATGCCCGTATGCAAGCTTTAGTTGATGCTGTTGGACAGCGATTGGTTGAAAATAGCATTGCTAGGGAGACACCTTATGAATTTGACTTTCATTTGTTGGCCGATGACAGAACCATCAATGCTTTTGCGCTTCCAGGAGGTCAATGTTTTATCACATATGCCCTTTTTTCACAGCTAAACGAATCCCAATTAGCGGGAGTTTTGGGCCATGAAATTGGGCATGTTATTGGAAGACACTCGGCAGAACGTATAGCGGAAAGCAGTTTCTGGCAGACCCTGACCATGGGCGCCAGTGTAGGTGGGGATATGGGTGAATTGGTAAGCGGCATTGGGCAGAACACACTACTTAAGAATGGAAGGGGTGATGAATTGGAAAGTGATGAACTTGGTGTGCTTTTAATGATTCAATCGGGATATGACCCTTATGAACTGATTGAGGTAATGCAAATACTAAAAGCTGCTGCTGGACCTAACCGTGTGCCGGAGTTTCAAAGTACGCATCCAGACCCTGAAAATCGAATTGAAAAAATAAAAGAGGCCATTAAAAAATATTCAGGTCGATAGAATCCGCTCATTCATCGATTAAAAAATACGGTTATTTAGTTTTCATTACCTTTGAGTGATTCCCAAATCAATTACTTGTTTCTTCACCCCTTGTGCTACCCTAATACGAGAGCAAATGGGAACACTATTACACTTTAAATCGCTTTATCAAGAAGCCTTCGATGATTGCAGACCCAGTTATCTGGTTTTGTTTTTGAAAGCGTATTCTGTTTTTTGCGCCGTTTTATTGGCCATGGCAGTTTATGCCTTTTTGTACAGAGTTTTTACTGGCTTTGAGTTTTAAGAGAACTACTCTTTTACAAGGACACTATACATTTGAAAGAAAAAGCCCTTGCGATTTGCAAGGGCTTTTTGTACTGGATGAATAAACTCCTTTCTATTTTTTCACAGCAGCATTTAATACCTCCAACGCCTCCATGGCTCCTGAAAGTTCGGCATATTTGATTGCCGTATATCCTTTGTCACATCTTTTCTTGAGATTGGCACCATTTGCCAAAAGAATTTCAGCAATTTCCGCTCGATTGTAACGAGCTGCATAGTGTAATGGAGTCATTCCCAAAGATTTTCTGTTTACATCTTCTCCAAGGTCAATTAATTTCTTCACAGTATCGATGTCACCTTTAACGATTGCCATACAAAAAGAATTTACCTCCAAGGAGATAGCAGTTTCTACTTCTACAACTGGAGTAGAATTGTCATTTGCACTTACGCCGGCTATCAATAAAAGACACGCAGCGGTCACTGTTAGGATTGTTTTTTTCATGATGAATAATTTTTGATTATGAATAAGTTTTATAACATGATAGACTCCATCTATCGGGGAATGTTACACGATTAACACTTATATAACTTAACTTTAACAAAATCTCAGCTTTTGAAGCAAAAAAATATGAATTTCGCAAAGGTAAAACCCCTTAAAATACTAGGGCATCCAATGAAATCACGCTATTTTTGAAATTCAAGCAATCAGTATGGACAAGAAAGTCATTCTTATGATTTTGGATGGATGGGGAAAATCCCCGGACCCAAAAGTTTCGGCAATTGAGCAAGCCAATACCCCTTTTATTGATTCTCTGTATGATAAGTATCCTAATGCGAACCTTCTTACGGATGGGATGCATGTTGGGCTTCCCGAAGGTCAAATGGGAAACAGTGAGGTGGGCCATATGAACTTGGGAGCGGGACGAATTGTTTATCAAGACTTGGCAAAAATCAATAAAGCCGTAAAAGAAGATACTATTAAGAATGAAAAAGTATTGGAAAATGCTTTTGACTATGCCAGTGAAAAGTCAAAAAACATACACTTTTTGGGATTGGTTAGTGATGGTGGTGTCCATAGCCATATCGACCATTTGAAAGCTTTGATTTCGGCTTTTGAAGTCCACACAGGTTCAGGTAAGGCCTTTGTCCATGCCTTTACAGATGGTAGGGACGTTGACCCAAAAAGTGGAAAAGCGTTTTTAGAGGATTTGGTTGATTTCTGTAAGGGTAAAAAAACCAAGGTCGCCTCCGTAATCGGCAGGTATTATGCCATGGATAGGGATAAGCGCTGGGAACGAGTGAAAAAAGCATACGATTTAGTTGTTCATGGAGAAGGTAAACCCAGTTCCAATATTGGGCTAACTATGCAGGAGAGTTATGACAATGGGATAACGGATGAATTCATTGAGCCTATTTTTGCTGTGGATGAAACTGGACAGCACGTCACAAAGATAACTAATGGAGACGTCGTGATTTTCTTCAATTTTAGGACCGATCGTGGTAGAGAACTAACGCAAGTTTTAAGCCAAGAGGATTTTCCAGAATATGGAATGCAGAAGCTAAATCTTCATTATGTTACCATGACCAACTATGACGATTCCTTTGAAGGAATCCATGTGGTATATGACAAGGGAAATATCCAAGAAACTTTAGGGGAGGTTTTAGCTAATGCCAATAAAAAACAAATCCGAATAGCTGAAACTGAAAAGTATCCTCATGTCACCTTCTTTTTTAATGGGGGTCGAGAAGAACCTTTTGAAGGTGAAAGCCGAATTTTATGCCCCTCTCCTAAAGTGGCAACCTATGACCTAAAACCTGAAATGAGCGCTTTTGATATTCGCGATGCCATTGTCCCTGAACTACATAAGGGAGAGGCTGATTTTGTTTGCCTCAACTTTGCCAATCCAGATATGGTTGGGCATACTGGAATTATGGAAGCAGCGGTCAAGGCTTGTGAAACTGTGGATACCTGTACCAAAGATGTAATCACAGCTGGTTTGGAAAATGGGTATACCACAATAGTCATAGCCGACCATGGCAATTGTGACACCATGGTAAACCCGGATGGCAGTCCCAATACCGCGCATACCACAAATCCGGTACCCTTGATTATTGTTGACCCGGAGATTACGTCTGTGAAAGATGGGGTCCTTGGTGATATTGCCCCTACCATTCTTTCACTTTTGGGGGTTGAAAAGCCTGAACTTATGACCCAGGCATCTTTGGTCTAGGTTACTTTTGTACCGTTTCGATTATCTTTGCAGGCATGATAAAAATCAAAACTGCTGAGCAAATTGAGTTGATGCGAGAAAGTGCGCTTGTAGTATCCCGTACCTTGGGCATGATTGCTTCGGAAATCAAACCTGGAGCAAATCCCCTGAAATTGGATAAACTCGCCGAAGACTTCATCCGTGAACAGGGTGCAGAGCCCGGTTTTTTGGGTATGTATGATTTTCCCAATACGCTGAATTGGAGTCCAAATGCTCAAGTAGTTCATGGAATTCCGAATAATGAAACCCTAAAGGAAGGAGATGTTATTTCTGTTGACTGTGGTGCGCTTAAAAACGGGTTTTACGGAGATCATGCCTATACATTTGAAGTGGGCGAAGTTGCCCAGAAGACCAAAAAATTACTGAGGGTTACCAAAGAATCTCTTTATGTAGGTATCCGGGAATTCAAATTGGGGAACCGCGTAGGAGATGTGGCCTATGCCATACAAAACCATTGCGAAGCCCATGGTTATGGTGTCGTTAGGGAATTGGTGGGTCATGGTCTAGGAACCGATTTGCATGAAGACCCACAGATGCCCAACTATGGTAAAAGAGGTCGAGGCAAAAAGTTCGTGGAAGGTATGGTCGTTGCCATTGAGCCAATGATTAACATGGGAACGCGAAGAATAAAGCAATTGGATGATGGTTGGACAATCCTAACCGCAGATGGAAAACCCAGTGCTCACTTTGAACATGATGTAGCCATTGTGGATGGAAAACCTGAATTACTTTCGACCTTTCAATACATTTATGAAGCTTTGGGCATAGAAAGCAATGAAGAGGAAGAATTTCGGTCAAAAAAATTAGTGCTCTAGCTAGTATCTAAATTGACACTAATTTCACCAATTAAATTTTATTTTAAACATAATTTTTCAGCCTCTAAAAACATATTTATATGGATAGAGAGGTTATTTACAAGCACGAATCCTATTTCGTAATTGGTCTTTGTATGGATGTACATAATCAATTAGGCAGAGGATTTAGCGAAGCGGTTTATGCAGACGCATTGGAAGTGGAGCTTAAATCGAATGGTGTCCCCTATCAAAGAGAAGTAAAATTCAATGTCGAATATAAAGGTGAAAGATTAAAGCATTATTATTTTGCTGATTTTGTTATTGAGAACAAAATCATTCTGGAGTTAAAAGCTATAGAAAAGTTAGCAAGTGGTCACATCAAACAAACTTTAAATTATTTGGCCGCTTCAAAAATTAAGTTAGGTTTACTTGTTAACTTTGGCGAAGATAGCCTAGCCTATAGAAGGGTTGTGCTATAATTATTAGTGACAATTCGTGTAATTCGTGTCGGACGTTTTCAAGTTTTTTCTGAACCTCATTCCCAGACCGTGGCTTATTAAATTGAGTTATTGGGTTAGGCCGCTAGTTGCTTTTTTCATGCGAGGAAATACCTATACGGACCCTATTGATGGAAGGTCTTTTCGGCGTTTTTTGCCCTATGGGTATGAGAGTCCGAGGGAAAATGTCCTCTCCCCCTCTACGCTCTCCTTGGAAAGACATCGCTTACTCTGGCTTTTTTTGAAAAACAAAACGGATTTCTTTACTAAAAAACATCATCTCTTACATTTCGCACCAGAACAAGCTTTTTATAAAAGATTCAAGCAACTGGAAAACATTGAGTACACCACCACCGACCTCAACTCACCTCTTGCTGATGTAAAAGCAGATATATGCAACCTTCCCTTCGCGGACAGTTCCTATGACGTGATTTTATGCAATCATGTTCTAGAGCATATCCCAAATGACACCAAAGCAATGCAAGAACTACATCGAGTTATGAAACCTGGTGGTTGGGGTGTTTTTCAGATTCCCCAAGATTTGAACCGAGAAACCACATTTGAAGATGATAGCATAACCGATAGGAAGGAGCGTGCCAAGATTTTTGGCCAATATGACCACGTTCGAGTATACGGTAGAGATTATTTTGATAAGCTAAGAAGTATTGGTTTTCATGTCAAAGAAGTAGACCTTACCGCCCAACTTTCTGAAAGTGATGTAGAAAAATATCGGTTGGCAAAAGGGGAAATAATCCCAGTCGTATTCAAATAATCTTATTGAGAAACAAGTGCCTCGAATCCAGGAGTCATATATTCTTTAGTCGCTCCTTCATCATTTAAGTATATGATGTATACTTCGGGACCTCCCAATATGTTGGATATCAAAAGTAACTGTCGGGTATCATCTAAATCCATGGCCATAAACGCGGTGGCAAACGCATCTGCTTCAGCACAGGTTTTTGCGACCACACTAGTGGCCAATACCTTGGAATTTTTGGTAAACCCTGTCTTTGGATTAATAGTATGCACAAATTTTTCCCCAGTATCAGGGTCAACGCGAAACTTGCGATAGTTTCCGGATGAGGCCATAGCCCGATCTTTTAACCGAATTATACGTTTCAATCTTCGTTGGTTTTCAGCTTGGGGATCATCAATACCAACGGTCCACTCTTTGGCAGAAATACTATTAATCCCTCGGGCCAAAACTTCTCCCCCAACCTCTACCAAGTAATTTTGAATTCCCTTGGAATCCAACATCGCACCCAATCTATCAATAGCATAACCCTTGGCCACGGCATTAAAATCAAAATAAATTTCCTTTCTCTCTTTTAAAATAGTGTTTTGGTCTGTTAATTCAACCTTCTCAAAACCCACATACTGCAATAAGCTATCCACACGGGTGCTATCCAGTTGCATCTGTTTACCTGGACCAAATCCCCACGCATTCACCAAAACCCCCACTGTAGGGTCAAAATAGCTGTTAGAAACATCATGAATCCGTTTTGATAATTCAAAAACCTCACGAAACATGGAATCAACTACTATGGTTGAGTCACCCTTATTGATCTTTGAAATATCTGAATTTGGGATATATGTGGACATGGATTGATTTACCACTTGAAAAACAGAGTCAATCTCTCTCTGAAAATCTACTTGATTATCAGCTATATAAATTATGGAATACGTAGTGCCAAGTGCGTTTCCAACACTTTGATTCTTAACTAAGTCTTGTTCACACCCCAAAAAAGAGATGATGCAAAGTATTACTAGAACTTTCCTCACTATTTTATCTCAATTAATCCTTGATATTCCACTATATATTCCTCATTTAAGTAAACCGGCAGATTCTGGTCCGAAGCATTCGACAAACCAACACCGGCAAAATAGGTACGAGCTTCAAACTTATCGGCATGTTTTTTTACCTTCTGCATCAAAGTCTCGTCATAAATTCTAGGGTTCTCAGGAAAGGCTACATTGCGAACCACAATAAAATGTAGTATTTTTTCCTTTAAACACACATATTGAGGGTCTTTTTTGGGTTTACTGTTGATGCCCATGAACTCAAAACCATCGGCTTCCAATTGCCTTCCCACAATGTTCATGGCCAAGTTATGAAGTTCTTGTTCAGTAAGCGGTTTTCCCATAGTGTAAAATTACGGCATAAATGTTATTTGAAGCGGACAAACTTTGAACTCTGAAACGTATAATTCGACACTGGAATAACTACATCTTTTTCCAGTTTATACCATGGGGATATTAATGGTTCCTCAAGATTTTTAACCAAGTGAACATTTTGTGCAGGAGTGTTTCCTTGAAACAGCAGATATAATTTTTCCCCATTCGCATGTACCACCTCATCACAGATCATTACAATATGTCCCGGGCTTCCGCCCTTTATTAACATATCCCCTATTTTTAAGTCTTGAGCATCTTCGATACGAGGCAGTTCATGATATAGTGAAAGCGTTCCAGCGTAGGTATAAATCAGGTTCAAATATCTATAAAAGTTTTCCTGGGAAGCATCGATTCCAGCCGTTTTATGAAAACTCACGCTATTTCCTTCAATTTCTGGTCGATAACCTGCTGCGTATTTTTCCCATGAACAATAATGCCCACTGGTGAAATTAAACCCTATTTCATCTTGTCTATTCGATTCCCACAGGTATTCACTTCGCACACGAATCAAAGCATCAGCACATTGTTGAAGTCCATTTTCAGGAACCGGAATCTCCAGAATACCAATATGACCCTGTTGCCAAAAATATGTAGACCCATCATAGTTTATAATCTTGCTTCCGTAAGGTTTCAGTTTGTAATTCCGTAAATATTCTTCAAAAGACCCAGGTGGATAGGCGACTCGCTTATAACCTGTAGGCAAATTAACCCTAGATACAATCGTTAGACTGTCTTCGTCGATTAAATCTGATTCAGAGACAAGGGCCGTTACCGCATGCTCCACAGGCTTTGCTTGGTACAACAGGATTCCAACTATAGAAATCACGATTACTAATAATACAATTTTCTTCAAGTCACTTTGAATAAAAAAACCGATGCATAGGCATCGGTTGATTATACTGTTAATTTATTAAACGCTTAGGAAGCGATACCATGGAGTTTTATCCCCCAAAATCGTCAAAACGAATATTCTCATCTGGAATACCGAAATCCTCACCCATTTTTTGCACCGCTTTGTTCATCAATGGCGGACCACAGAAGTACAATTCAATATCCTCGGGCGCTTCATGATGATCCAAATAGTTATCTATAACACAGTTATGGATGAATCCAACAAAACCATCTCCTTCAGCGTCAATATCTTTCTTTACTTTCCAATTATCCTCTTCCAAAGGTTCAGAAAGTGCCATATAGAACTTGAAATTCGGGAAATTCCGTTCCAGCTCCCTAAAGTGCTCTATATAGAAAAGCTCACGCTTTGAACGTCCTCCATACCAGTAGGTAACTTTTCGATTTGTTTTTAGCGTCTTAAATAAGTGATAGAGGTGTGAACGCATTGGCGCCATACCTGCCCCACCACCGACATACAACATTTCAGCCTCAGACTCATTGATAAAGAATTCACCAAATGGTCCTGAAATCGTCACAGGGTCTCCAGGCTTTAATCCAAAAATATACGAAGAAGCAACACCTGGATTGACGTCCATCCAACCATTCTTCGACCGGTCCCATGGTGGTGTGGCAATACGCACGTTCAACATAATTTCGCGACCTTCTGCTGGATAGGAAGCCATGGAATACGCACGCTCCACAGTCTCCGTATTTTTCATCACCAAAGGCCAAAGCCCGAACTTATCCCATTCTGCCTGGAACTTATCCGGAGTTTCATGCTCATCTGGATGGGCTGTGATATCCATATCGGAATATTTCACCTCGCAAGGTGGTATCTCAATTTGGATATACCCACCTGCTTTATAGTTCATTTCCTCTGGAATTTCCACAACAAATTCCTTGATAAACGAAGCAACATTATAATTACGGACCACCTTAGCATCCCATTTCTTAATTCCGAAGACTTCCTCAGGAATGGTGATTTCCATATCCTGCTTAACCTTTACTTGACAGGCCAACCTAGCACCATGTTGCAATTCCTTTCTGGAAAAATGAGGAGTTTCCGTAGGCAGTGCCTCACCACCACCTGAGAGTACATGGCATTCACACTGTATGCAGGTACCCCCACCTCCACAAGCTGAAGGCAAAAACACTTTTTGGTTACCTAGTGTCGACAACAAAGTACCTCCTGAAGCTACTTCAATTTTCTTTTCCCCATTAATGGTCAAGGTAACTGGACCTGAAGGTGAAAGTTTTTCCTTGGTAAACAGCAATAGGGCCACCAAGAGTAACAACAAAATAAGAAACGCTACAACCGTGATCAAAATAGTACCTCCCGTACTTGTGGCTAAAATCATCTTTATTTGTTTTGAACTTCGTTATAGGAAACTGCTTTTTCTTCGTCTTCAATTTCCTTGTTTATTTCTTTTTCTTCAATCGTTTTTTCAACAGTGGTATTGCTGGTACCTTCGGGTGGCTCGTTATCGCCGGTCAACATACCTCCAAAACTCTGGAATCCGATACCCATCAACCCTGTTATAATAAAGGTGATTCCCAACCCACGTAGTGGTGGTGGTACATTGGAATATCTGATTTTTTCTCGAATGGCCGCAATCGCCAGAATTGCCAAAAACCATCCTATTCCTGAACTGACTCCATAGTTGAGAGCCAATCCAAGACTGGGAATTTCTCTCGCTTGCATAAACAAAGAACCTCCAAGGATAGCACAGTTTACCGCTATCAATGGCAGGAAAATACCCAATGAATTGTAAAGCGCTGGAGAAAATTTCTCCACTACAATCTCCACCAGTTGTACCATGGTCGCAATGGTTGCAATAAACATGATAAACGAGAGGAAACTCAAATTATAATCAGCATATTCAGGTCCCAACCAAGCCAATGCACCATCTCTTAATAGATATTGGTCCAGAAGCCAGTTAAGGGGAACGGTTACTGCCAAAACGAAAATTACGGCAGCACCCAATCCCACTGCTGTAGATACTTTCTTGGATACGGCCAGATAGGAACACATTCCCAAGAAGACCGCAAAAACCATATTGTCAATGAAGATGGACTTAAAAAATAACTCTAAATGCTCTAACATGTTTCCTTATTTTATGCTTCTTCAATTAATGCTTTGTTTCGTGTACGTTGTACCCAGATAATGATACCTACAACAATCAAGGCAGCTGGAGGTATAATCATAAATCCGTTGTTTTCATAACCTATGGAATACAAACCTGTTTTGGCAATAGGGTCTCCTAAAACAGGAATACCAAATAAGGTTCCAGAACCCAACAGTTCTCTAAAGAACCCGATAATCACCAAAATAACTCCATAACCTAGGGCATTTCCTATTCCGTCCAGAAAAGACCTCCATACTCCATTTCCAAGGGCAAAGGCTTCAAAACGCCCCATAATGATACAGTTCGTGATAATCAGTCCGACAAAAACGGATAGCGTTTTACTCAGTTCGTAGGCAAAAGCCTTTAAAACTTGGTCCACCACAATCACCAAGGTTGCAACCACGATTAATTGGGCAATAATCCGGATTTTTGAAGGAATTACATTTCGCAAAAGAGAAATGACAATATTTCCAATTCCCATCACAAAGATTACGGAAATTGCCATCACCAATGACGCCTTTAATTCGGCGGTAATTGCCAAAGCAGAACATATTCCAAGTACCTGAATGGTAATTGGATTATTATCCGCTAAGGGGTCCAATATAAGATTTGCATCTTTTTTTGAGAGTAATGCCATTTCTAGTTATTTCTAATTGTTTCCAAATAAGGTCTGTATAATTTCAAGGTCTCTTTTATCATTGCAGATACTCCGTTTCCTGTAATGGTCGCACCAGCAATTGCATCAACCTCATTATCTTCTTTATCCGCATTCAAAGGGTCATTATTGGTCTTTGAAACCGCTATACCGGAATAACTTTGTCCTTCCATCAAAGACTCGCCAATAAAGTCGTCCATGAAGAATCGTAACTTGATGTTAGCCCCCAGACCCGCTGTTTCACCTTTATGGTCAAAGTACACCCCTTGAACCACCATATTCTTGTCTACGGACATAAAACCCCATATGGCATCCCACAATCCCTTGCCGTACATGGGTAATACGTAAACTTCTTCTCCATCCTTTTCTCCTACAAAAATGGGCAGTCTTGCATCTTCTCCACTTTTGATAGCAGCAAATGCCTTTTTCACATCAATCAAAAATGCCTGGTCATCTTGCTTGATTTCTCCATTCTCCCAAACGTATTGACCTGTTACTTCTTCTAAAAATCTATCTTCGACAACGTTCGTGGGAATAAAATTTACACCACTATCAGGAGTATTTTCATTGACTCCCATGGCGTACAATATGTTTTGCTGTTTTTCGAAACGTTCGTTTTCCTTAATCTTTCCACTAAGGCTCGATGCAAGAAAGGCCAATAGTGAGCCAACAACAGCGACCATAATGACCGCGAACAAAACGGTATAACTATTTTTTTCTGTATTCAATGCCATGATTAAACAGTTTCAGTTTTAAGTTCTTCGACTTCGCCAGATACTTTTGGAAGTATGGTCGCGTTTTTCAATCGTTTCATTCTTCGCTTTACATTTCCACGAATCACATAGTGATCAATAGTTGGCGCAAATACGTTCAATAAAAGGATGGCCAAGAAAACGCCTTCAGGATATCCTGGATTGAACACACGTATCATCACAGACATAAATCCTATTAAGAATCCATAAATCCATTTTCCTTTATTGGTTTGTGAACCTGTTACCGGGTCAGTTGCCATGTAAACAATTCCGAATGCCAATCCACCTACCAACAGATGTTGCCAGTATTCGAAACTCATTAATCCATAAAACTTACTATATTCTGGAATCCATTCAGCGGCGACAACTCCATTAAAAATAAGACCCATAGCTAGAGAGCCTAAAACAGCACTCAGCATAATTCTCCATGAAGCAATTTTAGAGAAAACAAGGAACAAGCCTCCAAGAAGAATCAAGAAGGTTGATGTCTCCCCTACTGAACCTGGGATAAATCCAAAGAACATATCTGAAAGGGAATATGAAAAGTCTGAGTTCCCTTGTGCCAGATAACCTAAAATAGTTTCTCCAGAAATGGCATCAGCAGTTCCTGCACGTTCCACTGCTCCATGCACCCAAACTTTATCTCCACTCATCCAAGTTGGATAAGCGAAAAACAAGAAAGCTCGTATAGTCAAAGCGGGATTCAAAATATTCATTCCCGTACCTCCGAATACTTCTTTACCGATAACAACACCAAAGGCTACGGCAATCGCCAACATCCAAAGCGGTGTATCGACAGGTACAATCAATGGAACTAACATTCCAGTCACCAAATACCCCTCTTCTACTTCATGGCCTTTGATTACGGCAAATACGAATTCAATGGCCAATCCTACACCATAGGAAACAATTACTAAGGGCAAAATGGTTATCGCTCCCAACCAGAAATTATCCCAAGTAATGAAGTGCTCCATAACCGAGAAATTCTCAGGAAAGCCGTTTATAGCAGAATAATGTTGATACCCTGCGTTGAACATACCGAACAGCAGACATGGAACCAAGGCCATTATGACGGTGTTCATGGTTCTCTTCAAATCATCTACCGCTCGGATATGTCCTCCAGAGTGTGTAGTTTCATTGGGTGAGTACAAAAAAGTATGTATAGCATTGAATGCAGGGGCCATTTTCTTCCCCTGATACTTGAGTTTGGTCTGATGTAACTTTTCTTTCAATCCCATGTTTTATCCAATTTCTTGATATAATAAATCCAATCCTTCCCGGATTATTTGTTGGTGTGGTTGTTTGGAAGTACAAATGAACTCGGTTAAAGAGAAATCCTCCGGAGCCACTTCATAAAGACCCAATTGTTCCATTTCATCCAAATCTTTCACCATACAGGCCTTCAACAACTGTAGTGGGTAAATGTCCAATGGAAAAACTTCCTCATACCGCCCGGTGACTACAAAAGCGCGATGTTCGCCATTGGTATTGGTATCTAAATCGTACTTCTTATTGGGTTGCATCCACGAAAAAGTCAATGCCCTAGTGGATGATATTTTGTTGAAAACCGGCTTGTTCCATCCAAAGAATTCATAATCATCTCCTTCAGGAATAACAGAAACCGTATTGTTATAAAACCCTAGATATCCTTCAGGATGAGTTTTACTACCTGTCAATACATCCCCATTTATCAATCTAAAATTGTCTTGATGTACTCCACTTGCGTACAGGAAAGTAGAAATCTCTGCCCCTATTTTGGTGGTGTAATATTTTGGCGATTTTACCACCGAACCCGCCAAGGCAATGGTTCTCTCGGCATTGAATTTACCGGTCAATAATAACTCACCGATAATGACCAAATCTTGTGGAGAAATGGTCCAAACCACTTCGCCCTTATTTACTGGGTCAATTTTGTTGATTTGTGTTCCTACCAAACCTGATGGATGTGGTCCACTTACTTTGTGAAGCGTTATCCCCTCCAGTTGGGCTAAAGGCGAATTGCTGGATTTACCAACAGAAACATGAATCTTCCCAGGAGTCAGCTTTCCTAAAGCTGTAATCGCTGCTTGAAGTTCCGCCTCTTTCCCTTGTAGCGCAAAATCTGTATCAGCCGCCAAAGGTGCCGTAGCGTAGGCTGAAACAAAAATCGCTTTTGGCGTAGCTTCTGGATTCGCAATAATATCGTAGGGACGTTGCTTGATAAAAGGCCAAGCTCCAGATTTTAGCAAGAATTCCCGAATTGCTGAACCATCTACTGCATTTACATCCAAAACTGTATGTTCAGTATACTCTTGGCTCTTGTCAGCCAATATCTTTAATGTTAAGATTCTTCTTCGTGCCCCTCTCACTATTTCAACCAATTCTCCACTTACGGGAGAAACAAACAGCATTTTCTCATTGGACTTGTTATAGAAAATCGGCTCCCCTGCCTTGACTTCGGCTCCTTGCTTCACCAACATTTTAGGGGTAATTCCGTGAAAATCGTCTAGGTTTAGGGCATATACGTTACTAGAAACGGCTTTGGAAAGTGTCTTTTCAGCTGCCCCGACAAGGTTGATATTCAACCCTTTTTTAATCCGGATGTCTTTAGACATATGTTGTAGACCTTTTGTTAAAAAATTGCACGCAAATTTAGTACTAAAAGCGTTGTTTTCATAATAAATATCCATAAAAATGGGATTACAACGGGCTAAATTTTGTAGGCATACTTTTTGTTTACCTTTACCCAAAATTCAAGCCATAAATGGGTAATAGGATTAAACAGATTGCATTGTTTTTTCTTGTGTGTTCAGTTTCAGCACAGGTTCAGGAAGAAGTCAATCCTCCACCTAATATCAAAACTGTCATTTTTAAAGGTCCCACAGAAGACCAATTCCCAGTTATCAAGTTAGGGGAACGCATGACTTTGGAATTTGATGATTTGACTGCCAGCGAGCAGGACTATTATTATAAAATCATTCATTGTGACTATGATTGGACACCTTCCCAGCTACTGAAATCCCAATATTTGGTTGGGATGGACAACCAGCGTATTATAGATTATGAAAATAGCTATACCACCCTTCAGCCCTATTCCAACTACAGATTGACCATACCCAACGAGAACATTCGTCTTCGCGTGTCCGGTAATTATGTATTGGAGATTTATAATATGACTGGAGAATTACAGTTTTCGAGGAGGTTTGTGGTGTATAAAGATTTGGTGCAAGTTGGTGGTGTGGTGAGACGTTCACGGGATTTCAATTTTCTGAACGAAAAGCAAGTGGTTCAATTTTCCATCAATACCGCTGGATTTCCCGTGGTCAATCCAAAAAAAGAAATTAAGGTGGCCATAATCCAGAACCATTTTTGGCCTACCGCTAGATACAATGTGGTTCCTCAATTTACTTTAGGTCAAGAGTTAATCTACCGTTATGACAAGGAAACCAGTTTTTTTGGTGGCAATGAGTTTTTAAATTTTGACACCAAGGATTTACGGACCACCAATTTTGCCATATCACGAATTGAATTAACGGATTTATACCATCATTACCTTTTTGAAAACATATTCAGAAATAATCAAGAGTACACCTTTTTCCCTGATATCAATGGTGATTTTGTAGTGCGCACGCTTCAGGGAGAAGATGTTTCGCGTGAGGCAGAATATACCAAAGTTCATTTTAGCCTTCCGTACACCACTGAAATTGGATTAGACAATGTGTATGTCATTGGAAAGTTCAACAATTACACCATTGAAGAAGAAAACAAAATGACTTTTAATGAGGACGAGGGTCGAATGGAACTCATGTTGCCCATAAAACAGGGGTTTTATAATTATAAATATGTAATCGAACGTGGGGACGGGAGCATAGACTTGAACACAGTAAGCGGCAATTTTCATTTTACGGAAAACAACTACCTCATCTTGGTTTACTATCGCGATTTTGGTGAAATCTTTGATAGCATCATAGGCATAGGTTCCGTCAATTCCCGAAATATTACCAATTAAACTATCTTTAGCGGAAAACATTGCAGCGCAATGGATAACAAACCAAGCTTAATCAAAAAGGGGCGTTTTGAGCTGAAGTACCGTGGCACAAAATGCCTTAATTGCGGACATGAATTGGATGTCAGCGATAAATACTGCCCCAACTGTTCCCAAATGAACAGCACCAAAAAAGTGGCGCTTCGGGATTTTTTCGATGAATTTTTTTCCAGTCTGGTCAATTACGATTCTAAATTACTTAAGACCCTAACCGCGCTTCTAATACGGCCAGGAACCATAACAAAGGACTATATACAAGGCAAAAGAATTGCCTATACTAACCCTTTTCGCTTTTTACTTAGCCTTGCCTTCCTCTATTTTTTAATGTTTACCTACAATTCTACATTTTCTGAATTTGATAGGCAGTTCAGTGGTTTTGATGAGAAAATAATAAATCAAGTGCGGCCCCTTTCCTATGCAATTGACTCCACTAATGCTTTTAGCGACTCTTTGGCCTTGAATGAAAATGCCCAAAAAGCATTGAAGCAACTAGATTCCTTGGATAAGAACGAACTCAAGATATCGGAGACCTTGCAGGGTCTGGATTCAATTGCAACCTTCGACCCGAAGAAATTTAAGGAAGATAATGACTCCCTAATCTTGTCCAATCCCTCTGAATACTTCAAATCACTTCAAAAAAATAAATCCATGATGGGCAGAACCTTGAAGAAAATGGATTTTTTTACCGTGGTTATTCGTAATGATTCGATTTATTCTTTTAACGATGCAGTAGCAAAATATCAAATCGAAAACAAACGAAGTAATCGCATGCCATTTAATGCCGCTTCCAGTTTATTGCGTGTCATCGAAGCCCCGGGTAGCTTTATCAATGCCACTCTTGGAAAGCTACCATTCGTGATTTTTTTCTTCCTTCCTGTATTTACAGCTTTCATTTGGTTGGTGTACATCAGAAAAAGTTATACCTACACCGATCATCTTATTTTTAGCTTCCACAACCAATCCTTATTGTTTATCTTGCTCATTCTTAGCCTGATAATAGATACCATTTTTGGTACGGCCAGCGCAGGTTGGTTTTTGTTGATTTTTGGAACTTATCTATACAAAGCGATGCGAAAATTCTATGGGCAAGGAAGATTTAAAACGATTGTTAAATACACCTTCCTGAACACGATTTTTGTCTTTTTGGCATTTTTGGTAATTATAGTGTTGTTTGCAGGAAGTGCGTTTACTTATTAACAAAGCTTATGTTCACCCAGATTACCAAAGGAATCAAGGTTTCCGTAAAAACCAATTTTGAAGGCACATTTTTTAAAAACTACAAAGTACATTATGCCTTCGGATATACCGTAACCATAGAAAACCAGAGTAAATTTCCAGTACAACTTTTGGCCAGACATTGGGATATTTTTGATTCCCTAAAGGAGATGGAAACTGTGGACGGTGAAGGGGTCATTGGAAGAAAGCCAGTTATCCAACCTGGAAAATCACACACCTATAGTTCAGGATGCTTACTGGCCTCTCCCATAGGCGCTATGATGGGGTATTATCACATGGTGAATTTGGGAAATTCTGAAGATTTTGAAGTGGAAATTCCCCTATTCAAGTTCGCTGCACCTTTTGCCATAAACTAGAACGTTTTCGTTTTAGAATCGCTATTCCTTTTAGTACCTTTGGTGACATTTTTAAATTTAAAATTTCGCCAACATGGGAAAAGGTTTCTTTCAAGTTCCAACAGCATTTAATGAACCCGTAAAAAGCTACGCTCCTGGCACTCCAGAGCGGGAAAGTGTCCTAGCACAATACAAAGCATATTACAATTCCCAGGTAGAAGTTCCACTCTACATTGGTAGTCAAGAAATTAAAACTGGAAATACGAAACCCATGTCTCCTCCACATGAGCATCAGCATGTTGTGGGACAGTATCATGTAGCCGAAAAAAAACATATCGAGGAAGCCATCGCCAATGGTTTGGAATCTAGAGAAAAGTGGGCCAATCTTACTTGGGAGCAGCGCGCTGCCATTTTCCTTAAAGCGGCTGAACTAATTGCTGGACCATATCGCGCTAAAATTAATGCTGCCACGATGATGGCACAGTCCAAAACCATTCACCAAGCAGAAATCGATGCCGCGTGTGAATTGATTGACTTTCTAAGGTTCAACGTGGAATACATGTCACAGATTTACGCGGAACAACCTGACTCCTCCGACGGTATTTGGAATCGCGTGGAATATCGCCCGTTGGAAGGATTTGTCTACGCTATCACTCCTTTCAACTTTACTGCAATTTCTGGGAATCTTCCTGCGAGTGCTGCCATGATGGGGAATGTGGTGCTTTGGAAACCCAGTGACAGTCAGGTATATTCTGCAAAAGTTATAATGGATGTATTCCAAGAAGCTGGTCTACCTGCAGGGGTAATCAATATGGTGATGGGCGATCCTGTTATGATAACCCAAACTGTACTTGCAAGTCCAGATTTTTCCGGTATACATTTTACGGGTTCAACCTTTGTTTTTAAGGAACTTTGGAAACAAATCGGAACCAACATCCATACCTATAAAACCTATCCAAGAATTGTTGGTGAGACCGGAGGAAAAGATTTTATCGTAGCGCACCCTACTTCCAAACCTCAACAAGTAGCTACCGCGATTACACGGGGCGGATTCGAATTCCAAGGACAAAAATGTAGTGCCGCTTCACGCGTGTATTTGCCAAAATCCACCGCAAATGAAATCTTGGATTTGGTAAAAAAAGATATCGCTTCCTTCAACAAGCCTGGTTCACCTGAGGACATGTCCAACTTTATAACGGCGGTAATCCATGAAGGTTCTTTTGATAAACTTGCGAGTTATATTGACCAAGCCAAGTCGGACGCAAATGCTGAAATTGTCGCAGGAGGGAATTATGATAAATCCGTGGGCTACTTTATTGAGCCAACGGTTATTTTGACGACTGACCCTAAATATACCACCATGGAAACCGAGTTATTTGGGCCGGTGGTCACGGTTTATGTGTACGAAGATGACCAATGGGAAGATACCTTACAATTGGTAGACTCAACTTCAGAATACGCCCTTACTGGAGCGATAATGAGTCAGGACAGGTACTCCATTGAACAAGCGACCCAGGTATTGCAAAATGCGGCTGGTAACTTTTACATCAACGATAAACCAACAGGTGCGGTTGTGGGTCAACAGCCTTTTGGTGGTGCTCGCGCTTCTGGAACGAATGATAAAGCAGGTTCAGCGCAGAACTTATTGCGCTGGGTATCTCCAAGATTGATTAAGGAAACTTTTGTGACCCCGGAAGATTATCGATACCCATTTTTAGGTTGAAATGAATAGTCACGCAGGTTTAAAGCCGGCTTATTTAAAGACAACTATTGGGTACATGTGAAGCAAAGCAGGGAAGTTTTTTAAAAAGCGTTAAGGTTTTATATTAGGGAGCAACCTTCTTACCTGAAAAACATCTTGGAAGAAACCAAGGCCATGGACAAGCTCTTTCCTTCTTCCATTTTTGTCGTTTTCCTATTTTTCCTAGCGTGCTCTTCTGAAGATTCTGAAGAGGGAATTGTTCGTCTTAGAATAAACTATTTTACACTGGATTGTGAAGGGTCCTTTCCAACTAAGTGCTTGCAAGTTCAGGAAGGTAATGAGATTGGTGGGGAAAGTTGGTTCAATTTTTTTGACCCCATTGAGAATTTTGACTTTGACCCAGGTTTTATCTACGATTTAAGGGTTGAAAGAACGAGAGTTGAGAATCCTCCACCGGATGAATCTTCATTTACGTATAAATTGGTTCAAATTGTTTCCAGAACAGAAGTAGAATGCATTTTTGAAAATGCAGCAGAAGATTTGGAATGGTTACGGTTTGAAATTGAAAGGCGACTACTTCAAATAGATGAACAGACCAAATACTGCTATATTTCCCAGGCAGAATATCGAGGAGAACCCGTTTTTCTTTATTTCGATTGCAATCCCCTTATTAACAAAGTGTTTCCAATCTTTGATTGTTTGGGAAAACCCATTGGTTTTTTGGGAGATGGCGAAATCGACCAAAATGAATTGTCTGATTTTAAGATAGTCTGGCGACCTGATGACTTTGCCTGTTTTGTTACTCAACAGTAGGTTGCCATTTTTTCCATGAATCTTTTTTGACGCTTCACAATTAGTAAAATGCGCATTATTGGTTATCTTTAGATAGTTCTGAAAATCAGGCACCTTTCAACCATTAATTACATTATCACAATGAAAAAAATCTTACTCCCAATCTTTGGATTGGTTTGTTTTTTGACCATGGCCCAGGAAGACCAGATGGTCCAACAAACTATTAAAGGAATTCTGACCATGAACCAAGGTCAGGTGGTTCAATTGGCAGAAGCATTCTCTGAAGAGCAATATGATTGGAGACCCATGGAAGGGGTCAATTCAGTTGGAGAGGCCTTATTGCATATAGCTGGAGGCAACTACTTTCTAGCGTCAAAAATGGGTTTTCCACCACCTGAAGATGTCGACATGATGAACTTAGGTAAAATAACCGGCAAGGAGAATGTTATCGCTGCTCTTAAGAAGTCAAATGAATTTGTGCTAGACAAAATCACCCAAGTGGAATCTTCCAAATTTGGCGAGGAGGTCGATTTTGGTTTTGCCAAAATGAACATGCTTTCTGGACTTCTGGTAATTATGGAACACAACGGGGAACATAAAGGGCAATTAATTGCTTATGCACGTTCAAACGAGGTCACTCCTCCTTGGAGTCAATCACAATAAAACGTTGAAAGCCCCAGAGTTCTGGGGCTTTTTTTTTGCAGCGTATTACAATTTACTTTTACCCCTTGAACTTTTGGGAAAGATATACCACCTTTTTGGTTTCAAAGAAATCTTCTGTAAAATGTTCTTTTAAATCAAAGGTTTGTGCAGTAGCGTATTCTTTTAGTTCTTCAGATAAATCCCCTCCTTTTAAGTAAAGAATTCCGTTTCTACGCTCATGTGTTGAGTTTTTCTTGATTTTCCCTTTGGTCCAGTGCACAAAAGTGGGCATTGCGGCAACCGCCCTGCTCACTATGAAATCATATTGCCCATCTAAATCCTCTACTCGACTATGAATAGCTCTTACATTTTCCAATTGAAGACCATCAATAACCTCTTGAACCACTTTAATTTTCTTTCCAATAGCATCTACTAAGGTAAACTGGGTTTCTGGGAACAAAATGGCCAAAGGAATTCCTGGAAAACCACCTCCAGTGCCCACATCCAATATTTCTGAACCTTCATTAAAGCTCTGGATTTTTGCTATCCCCAAGGAATGTAGCACGTGCCGGAGATACAATTCGTCGATATCCTTTCGGGAAACCACATTGATTTTCATATTCCAATCCTGATAAAGGGCCTCCAGTTCCTTCAACTGCCTCTTTTGTTCCTCCTCCAGTTTCTCGAAATATTTAAAAATCAATTCTGCGTTCATGCTCAGCTGTTAATTTAGGCTAAAATAATACTTTTGATACGCCATTAGCGTTTTTATAAAACAGTAAGCCTGAAGAGGGCATTTTAGTTACATTTGTAAAAAATTCTCTGTATGGACAAGAATACCATTCGGTTTTCTAGAAAGGACTCGGCCCAATTTTTCAGAACACTTAACAAACGAGTCAATCAATATTTCAACGACAATAACATAAAAAAAACGGGGAACTGGAGGCTACACCTCAAAACAGTAATCATGTTTGCTGTATTCCTAACCCCCTACTTCCTTATTTTAACTTTAAACTTGCCCTTCTGGGCCTATTTACTTCTCTCAATCACTATGGGTGTAGGTATGGCTGGAGTGGGCATGAATGTGATGCATGATGGCAACCATGGCTCCTATTCCAATAAAAAGTGGGTAAATAAGATTATGGGGAGTTCCATCTATATTTTGGCCGGGAATGTCTACAATTGGCAGGTACAACATAATGTATTGCATCACACCTATACCAACATACACGAGCATGACGAAGATATGGAAGCTGGGAGGGTATTGCGTTTCTCCAAACATGCAGATTGGCACAAGCATCACCGGTTTCAGCACTATTATTCCATTCTTTTATATGGATTGTTGACCTTTAATTGGGCTATTACCACGGATTTTCAGCAAATGTACCGTTACATGAGACGAAAGCTATCCTACGGCAAACTTCCCAATCCCATTACAAATTGGAGCACCTTGGTGATTACCAAAGTAATTTATTTGACTATTTGGATTGTTCTTCCCCTGATTTTTGCGGGAATTGCGTGGTGGCAAGTACTTCTCGGATTTTTTATAATGCACTATGTGGCAGGAGTAATTCTAAGTGTCATCTTCCAGTTGGCCCATATTGTGGAAGAAGCTGAAACCCCACTTCCGGATGAAACGGGAAATATGAAAAACACATGGGCCATCCATCAGCTGTTTACCACAGTAAATTTTGGTACCCGAAATAAGATTATGAATTGGTTTACTGGTGGATTGAATCATCAGGTAGAGCATCATATTTTTCCAAATATTAGCCACGTTCACTACACAAAAATTTCAAAAATTGTGAAACAGACGGCTAGGGAGTTCAATTTACCTTACAACGAATATAAAACTACCAGAAAAGCTATAATTTCGCACTTCAAACATTTGAAGGAACTGGGAAAAAACCCTGCGCTTCAATACCAATAAAATAACGGGATTTTATGAGCGACCAACTTTCGGATAGAATCAATCGACTAGTTCCATCCGCAACCTTGGAAATGGCTGCAAAAGCCAGGGAACTAAGAGCTGAAGGTAAGGACATCATCGGATTAAGTTTAGGGGAACCGGATTTCAAAACGCCAGACTACATCCGAGAAGCCGCAATTCAAGCCATTAATGATGGTTACAATTCGTACACGCCGGTAGATGGCTACGTAGAATTGAAAGATGCTATTATCACCAAGTTCAAAAGGGACAATGGTATTGATTATGACCGGACACAAATCGTGGTTTCAACCGGAGCTAAACAAGCCCTTTATAATGTAGCCCAAGCCTGTTTGAATAAAGGAGATGAAGTCATTTTACCCTGCCCATATTGGGTCAGCTACAGCGATATTGTCAAGCTTGCAGATGGCGTTCCTGTTGAAGTTGAGACTTCTATTGAAAATGACTTTAAAATGACTCCTGAGCAGTTGGAAGCCGCCATTACTCCAAGAACCAAGATGCTCTGGTACAGCTCACCTTGCAACCCAAGTGGTTCTATTTATAGTAAAGAAGAACTCAGAGCTTTGGCCGATGTGCTTCAAAAACACCCTCAGATTGTTGTTGTAAGCGATGAAATTTATGAGCATATCAACTATGGGGTTACAGCGCATGCTTCCATGGGTGCTTTTCCTGACATGTATGACAGAACGGTAACCGTAAACGGTGTAGCCAAAGCATTCGCCATGACCGGCTGGAGAATTGGATATATCGGTGCGCCCAAATACATTGCAAGGGCGTGCAACAAACTACAGGGACAGGTCACCAGTGGTGCCAACTGTATCGCCCAAAGGGCAGTAATTACAGCGCTTTTGGAATCGCCAAGTCGTGTGCAATATATGGTGGATGAGTTCAAAAACAGGAGGAAGTTGATTCTTGAACTACTCAATCAAATTCCTGGTTTTCAATGCAATGAACCGCAAGGTGCTTTTTATGTGTACCCGGATGTAAGTTCATTCTTTGGTAAAACCTTAAGTGGAAGGCTAATCAACAATGCATCTGATTTTGCCATGTATTTACTGGAAGAAGCTAATGTTGCTACGGTGACAGGTGATGCCTTCGGTAATGGCAACAGTATTCGAATTTCCTATGCCGCCAGTGTTGATGAAATCAAAGAAGCCATTTCCAGAATTGCTGCAGTGGTCCAGTAAAAGTTGGCCTTTGCCTAGATTTTTTTCCAGAAATATGGGGTTAATAGTATCAGAACGGTAAAGAGTTCTAATCTTCCCAGGAGCATTAAGAATGCACACCACCACTTACCTGCATTAGGAAGGCCGTTGTAATTACTCACCGGGTTAAGACTTCCTAATGCCGGGCCTACATTTCCAAGGGATGAAGCCGAACCGCCTATGGCGGAAACAAAATCCAATCCCATAAAACCAAGAACCAAAGACCCCACAATAAACAGAAGCATATACAATACAAAGAAGGCAATGATATTATAGACTATGTGCTCAGTAACCGTTTTGTTGTTATATCGAACAGGGATAATCGCATTGGTATGAAGGGTGCGCTTGAACTCCAAAAGTCCATTTTTAATAATCAACAAATGCCGCATTACCTTAATTCCACCTGCTGTGGAACCTGCTGAACCTCCCAAGAACATAATCCCAAAGAAAAAAACGGTCAAAAAGGGGGTCCAACCTGTAAAATCAGCAGTAACAAAACCAGTTGTGGTCACCACGGCTACTACCTGGAACAATCCATGCCTAAAAGCACTTTCGGCCTCGCCCCAAACCATGGGATGGAAATTTGAAACGGGAACATTGGCCTTGTACAAAACCACCAGGCTCACCACTATGGCAAAAAGGACGATAAAACTGGTGTAATATTTGAACTCTTCATCCTTTAAAATGCGCTGTACTTTTCCTGTAAAGGCAAAATAGCTCAATACAAAATTGGATCCTGCCAAAAACATAAAAAGGATAATGATGTATTGAATAAGCGGTTCATGATTCCAGAAAGCCACGCTAGCATTTTTTGTTGAAAAACCTCCAGTGGACAAAGTAGCTAAACTATGGTTAAAGGCATCAAAAAGGGACATGCCGGCAAGTTTTAGGAGCAGTGTTTCAGCAGCGGTATACCCTACATAAATAAGCCACAAACGCTTGGCCGTATCCGTTATTCTTGGATGTAACTTATCTCCGCCGGGGCCAGGAGCTTCAGCAGCAAACAACTGCATTCCTCCAATTCCCAATAATGGTAAAATGGCAATGGCCAGAACAATAATACCCATACCTCCAATCCAGTGGGTTAGGCTCCTCCATAATAAAATTCCTTTTGGTAAAGATTCTATATCATCTAAAATGGAAGCACCGGTAGTGGTATACCCCGAAATAGTTTCAAAAAAAGCGTTGGTGATGGATGGTATGGCCCCAGAAAAAATATAGGGCAACGAGCCAGAAAGCGACATCACTATCCAGCCGAAAGTGACCACCATATAGCCTTCCTTTCGTTTAACCTCCTTCTTGTGCCCTCTCGTATAAAACATAGCCATGACTCCAAAAAGCATGGTGACAATAGCTGCCAAAGTGATATCTAGAGTAGCTCCATCCTTATAAATTCCACTGGCAAAAGCTGCCAATAGCATGAAAGACCCATTGCACAAAAGCAAAAGTCCCATGATATGTACAATAATTCGTGTATTGAGACCCATTATAGGAATAGCTTTTCTATGCGAGAAATAGCCTTTGGTTTTGAACAGACCACTACCCTATCACCCTCCATAATCCTGAAGTCCCCCAAGGCAATAATCCCTTTTCCATCCCGAATGACCCCGCCAATAATAGCCTCTCTTGGGAAATTAAGTTCGCGGATGATCTCGCCATTGACCAATGAATTGGCTTTTACCTCAAATTCAAGGATTTCAGCAGTCAAATTGTTCAATCGGGTCAATGCTAAAACCTCACCTCTTCGGATATACCTAAAGATATTATTGGCAGCCAAGAGTTTTTTATTGATCAAGGTATCCACACCAATGGAATGCGACAGCTGGAAATAGTCCATATTCTCAACCAGGGCTATGGTTTTTTTGATTTTTTTGGATTTGGCCACCAGACAAGACATGATATTCGTCTCCGAATTTCCCGTTACCGCTATAAAAGCATCCATAGATTCCAAACTTTCCTCATCCAAAAGCTCCACATTTCGCCCATCTCCATTGATAACTAGGGCATGGGGAATATCATCGGCAATATCAAAAGCCTTTTCCTTATTCTTTTCAATAAGTTTTACATTGAATTTTTTGGTGCAAAGGTCCCGAGCTGTCTTGTATCCCACCTTGCTTCCCCCGAGAATCATGACATTTTTTATCTCACGTTTCTGCATTCCGGTAAGCTTATACAACTCATCCACGCCCCCGGCTGAAGTGATAAAATAGACTTGGTCCCCTTCTTTGAACACTGTATCTCCACGAGGAATAACGGTAAACTGCGTTCCCATACGTTGCAAGGCAATGGGCATAAAGTGCAGCTCAGGGAAAATGGTAGCTGCTTCTTTCACCATTTTCCCGACAAAGGGGGCAGATTTGGGAAGAAAGACCCCAATCATGGTCAACAAACCTTCTTCGAATTCATAGGTATCATTAAAAGCCGACTGATTTAAAAGAAGTTGGATTTCGGTTGCTGCCAGCTCCTCGGGAGAAATCAGTTCGTCAATACCCAGTTCATCAAACTTGATTAAATCTTTATTATCTACAAACTCAGTGTTTGAAATTCTGGCGATGGTCCGTTCGCAACCCAATTGTTTTGCCAGAAGGCATAGCGTCAAGTTTGTAGTCTCGGATGCCGTGACGCCGATCACCATTTCCGAATTTTCAACTCGGGCTTCCTTAAGTACCTCAATAGAGGTCGCATCGCCTCGAAGTACACGGATATCCAGGTGATTATCCGCATACGCCAAACTTTCTTTATCCGTATCAATCAAAGTGATATCCTGGGCTTCATATGACAATAACTTTGCCAAGTGAAAGCCTACCTCACCGGCTCCCGCAATAATTATCTTCATTGATTACAATAAGCTGTTTATCTGAATAAACTTGTCTGTACGATATGTCGTAAAAAGAGTACAGGCTAGAATCCAAAGGGCTAGTACCTCGCATAAAATGGAAAGATTTCCGTATTTCCGGGTCAAAATTACATAATTATTTTATACTCCTTCAATATCTCGAAGTCGTATCTTTGCGCGCAAAATATAGCTATGTCAGAGAAAGTTAACCCCTATAAGGACTCGGAACTTGGAAAAAAAGAGCAAGTAAAACACATGTTCGATACAATTTCAGGCAGTTATGATGGGTTAAATCGGGTTATTTCCTTTGGTATTGACGTAAAATGGAGAAAAAAAGTAGTGAAGTTGGTTGGTGAAACTTTTCCCAAAACCATTTTGGACATCGCCACTGGGACAGGAGATTTGGCGATCGCGTTAACCCAAACTGGGGCCGAAAAAGTTGTGGGATTGGATATATCACCTGGAATGCTGGACGTAGGCAAGGATAAGGTTTCCAAGAAAGATTTGACGGATATCGTAGAAATGGTCTTGGGTGACAGTGAAAATCTTGCTTTTGAGGACAATTCATTCGATGCCATAACGGTTGCTTTTGGTGTAAGAAACTTTGAAAATCTGGAAAAAGGGCTTGCTGAGATTCTCCGCGTACTTCGTCCGGGTGGGCGCTTGGCCATTTTGGAAACATCGGTTCCCACAAAGTTCCCTTTTAAACAGGGTTATGCTTTCTATACCAAATTCATTCTCCCCACCATAGGAAAAATCTTCTCTAAAGACCGTTCTGCCTATAAATACCTCAGCGAATCGGCTTCCGTTTTCCCCCATGGTATGGCTTTCAACAATATTTTGCGCAAAATCGGGTTTATAGGAATAGAGAACATGCCCCAAACATTTGGGGTAGCATCCATTTATGTGGCGACAAAATAATTGAATGAAAAACATCCTATTTCCCCTTTTCCTGTGTCTATGTCTATGCACAGGTACCCAAGCCCAATTCACAAAAGACCCTGTACTTAATCTGCAAAGTGAAGATTTGAAGCTTTTGAATTGGGGTTACTACCTTGGATTTAATCAATATGATTTTCAATTTGAGTACCGAAACGATACTGGACAGGACATTTTGGTGGATACCAGCTTTGGTTTCAATGTTGGGCTCATCGGGGAACTGCGTATCAACGAGTTTCTCGACGCTAGATTTGAACCTGGCCTTCTTTATACCCAGAGGCTATTGGGTTTTCCTGGCTTCTTATCGGAACAGGATGCCATACGCGAGGTTCGGTCCACCTACATTCGATTTCCTTTACTTCTAAAGGTTAGTGCTAGACGCTTTGGTAATTGGAAACCCTATATTACCGGTGGAGTTTATACCTCAATGAATCTAGGTGCAAAAGAAGATAGTTTGGATGATAATAGCAGTGGTGAGTTCCGAATGAAAAAAAATGTTTACGGTTATGAGCTAGGTTTTGGTATTGATTTTTATACGGAATACTTTAAGTTTTCTCCTTCCATCCGGGGTGTATTTGCGTTAACGGATGAGTTAGTCCCGGACAATGACCCTAACAGTCCCTGGACCGGAAATATTAACGCCATGCGTACCCGGGGTATCTTCATCAATTTCACTTTTGAATAAGTAAAGTCCAAACTTAGATTCATCCTCTTCGTATTTCACTAAGTAAAATAGCCGTTGCAGAAGCCACATTGAGACTTTCTGTGGATTGTGTCCCAAATTGGGGTATTCCTATTCGATGGGAGACCTTTTTCTTTATTTTATCGGAAATCCCGTTGGCCTCATTTCCCATGACCAAAATCCCATTTTTAGGAAAAGATTGTTCATACAGTGAATCACCGTCCATAAAGGTTCCAAGAATAGGTGTATTGGGATTTCTTTCAAAAAACTCAATAAGGTCTAAATACATGATATTCACTCGGGCAATGGAACCCATGGTAGCCTGAAGTACTTTGGGGTTGTAACAGTCCACTGTATCTTTTGAACAAATTAAATTTTGAATATCGAACCAGTCACATAACCGGATAATTGTACCTAAATTACCTGGGTCTCGAACAGCATCCAAGGCCAAAGTCCACCCTTTTAAAGCGGGTTCAATAGGCTTTGGAATATGAAACACCCCAAGAATTCCGCTTGGGTTGTTCTGACTGCTCATTTGGGCCAAGACAGAAGGTGTTACCAAAATTGCGGAATCCCCAAGTTTATTCTTGTATAATTCATTGTCCACATAAATTCCATTGGGTTCAATTCCCGAGTCCAAAACTTCCGTGACAGTCTTTAACCCTTCCACAACAAATAATGCATGTTGATTTCGGTACTTTTTTTGCTGTAAGCTTGTAACTAGTTTAATTTGGTTTTTGGTAACCATCTAAATCGTTAATTTTGGCGCCTATGAGGGTTCTTTTCCGTGAAATGGGTAACAAGGCAAAAATAGGATTATTGTTGCTCATGGCTACTTTTATGGGGTGCAATACCCTAAAAAAGGTTGGAGAGGACGAATTGCTTCTTACAAAAAATTCTGTTTTTGCCGATGGCGAGAAAATTGGGGATGAGGCCATCAAAAGTTTAATTGTTCAAAAGCCCAACAGCAACCTTTTGGGGTATCCCTTGCGTCTTAACCTCTATAATCTTGCTAAAGAAAACCCAGATTCCTCATTTCAAAGTTGGCTATATCGGAAAGAGAAAAGAGAAAAGAGATTGAACAACCTACTTTCCAAAAAACAGGTTGTCCGCCTTCAAGAATCATTTGTGGTAAAAGGAGCTAGCGAGTTTTTGAAACGTATTGGTGAACCCCCAGTGGTCATAGATACTACCCTGACACAACAAACTGTAGATCGAATAAAGGCATATTACAATAGTAAAGGGTACTTTAATAATTCCGGTACTTATGATATTGAAAAATCCAAAAGAAAAAAAAGGGCTCAGATTGCTTATCAAATTGACTTGGGAAAACCTTACGTCATTGATACGGTGTACAAGAATATTCTTTCCCCTGAACTAGATTCCTTATATGACCAAACAATCGATTTTTCTTTGATAAAAAAAGGAACGCAATTCGATTTGGTCAATTTTAATCAAGAACGGGAGAGACTAACAGCCTTGTTCAGGAACTCGGGGGTATATAATTTTCAGGAAAGTTCAATTAATTATGATATCTCCCGGGATACAATTAAAGCTTCGGATGACCAGCTTATGGAGGTACAGCTTAACATTCAAAACCCTTCTGGCTCCAATCAAGCCGATTCCGCTAGAACCTATCGTGTCCATCGATTTAAGAACATCAATATTTACAGTGATTATCTAATCGGAAGTACATCAGATTCATTGAATTCAATCCAGTATGAAAACTATACCATCTTCTTTAATGACAAATTGAAATATAAGCCCAAAGCCCTGGCGGATGCCATTTTCTTTGAAAGAGATAGTGTATATCGGGACCTGGATAGAATTCGGACGTATCGACAAATAACAAATTTGAACACCTTCAAATACCCCAATATCGAGTTTATCGCAGATTCGACAGATACCCAATTAAACACCAATATTTATTTGGCACCCAGACCTAAGTTTTCCCTTAGTTTGGATTTCGATGTGACCCATTCCAACATTCAACGGCTGGGTACGGCGCTTGGGGCTTCAGTAATTACCCGAAACGTTTTTGGAGGGTCTGAAACGCTCAATATAACAGCTAGGGGGTCAATTGGCCTACTAAGTGATGTTGCTGCCTTTTCGGGAGAAACCTTTACCTCCGAAATTGGAGGTGACATCAATATTACCTTTCCAAGAATATGGTTTCCCATAAATACGAAAAAGCTTATCCCTTATTATATGTTGCCCCAATCCCGATTTCTGGTGGGTACTAATTTTCAACGAAACGTAGGACTGGACAGGCAGACCTTTAATACCATTTTATCGTATAACTGGTCACCCAATTTGAGCTTGAAAAATGAAATTGAATTGATGAATATCGAGTTTGTACGGAATGTAAACCCGGACAACTTCTTTAATATTTATCAAAATACTTTTAGCAATCTAGATAACATTGCTGATGACTTCGATGACCCTACTGAATTTCCAGAATTGGCAGACTTCTTTGAAGCAGCAGATGACCCTGGTGACCCGTTTAGACTGAACATTCCTGATGGAGCAGATGGTTTTATAGATGCTGTTCTTGCCAATGAAGTTCCCGTTACAGCCGGACAATTGGATGAGGTAAATAGTATTGATGAGCGTCAACAGCGTCTTACGGAAAACAACCTCATTTTTACCAGTAGTTATACCTTCACCAAAAACAGTAAAAAAGACATAAATGACAATAATTTTTATCAAGTTCGGGCCAAGATTGAAAGTGCCGGAAACGCATTGTCTCTTTCGTCCAGTTTTATTCCTTTCAATGAAAACGATGATGACCAGCTTTTGGTGTTCGGAGTCCCATTCTCCCAATACATAAAAACTGAACTTGATTATATAAAACATTGGAGGTTGGGAATCTCTGAAGTATTTGCGATGCGTGCATTTTTCGGTATGGCCGTTCCCTATGGAAATTCAGAGAGTATACCCTTCGTACGAAGTTATTTTGCAGGTGGCTCTAACGATAATAGAGCATGGAACGCCTATGAACTTGGGCCGGGAAGCACTAATAATCTCAATGATTTTAACGAAGCCAACCTAAAGCTTGCTTTTAATTTTGAGTATAGATTTCCCTTGGCAGGCGATTTAAAAGGGGCACTATTTGCAGATGTGGGTAATATTTGGAATGTTTTTGACAATGAGGATAACCCAGATGCCGTATTTACTGGTTTTGACTCATTAGGTGAACTAGCCATTGGAACAGGAACCGGTCTCCGTTATGATTTCAGTTACTTTGTTTTCAGATTAGATATCGGTTTTAAAACCTATAACCCAGCATTGGACCCTTCTAGGAGATGGTTTACCGATTATAATTTCCGGAACGCCGTATTTAATGTTGGAATTAATTACCCATTCTAGCAGAAATATTTTATTACTTTTGTTCCCTGATTTTAACCCTTACTAACGAGCACTATGTCCCACAATATTAAACCCGGAGTCGCCACTGGTGACGAGGTAAAAGCAATTTTTGACCACGCCAAAGCCAATGGCTATGCATTGCCCGCTGTCAATGTTATTGGGTCAAATACTATCAATTCTGTATTGGAAACTGCAGCTTCCATCAACTCACCGGTTATTATCCAGTTTTCCAATGGTGGGGCACAATTCAATGCTGGAAAAGGCCTTTCCAACGAAAACCAAAAAGCAGCCATCCTTGGTGCAGTAGCAGGCGCCAAACATGTTCATGAGATGGCTGAGGCTTATGGGGCGACTGTAATTTTACATACCGACCATTGCGCCAAAAAGTTATTGCCCTGGATAGATGGCTTACTGGATGCTAGTGAGGCTCATTACAAAGCCACTGGCAAATCCTTGTTCAGCTCCCATATGATAGACCTTTCTGAAGAACCTATTGAAGAGAATATAGAAATATGTAAGGAGTATCTTGAGCGCATGAGCAAAATGGACATGACTCTCGAAATTGAATTGGGTGTTACCGGGGGAGAAGAAGATGGCGTGGACAATACAGATGTGGACAGTTCAAAATTGTATACCCAACCAGAAGAAGTTGCCTACGCATATGAGGAACTATCCAAAGTAAGTCCAAGATTTACTGTAGCAGCGGCCTTTGGTAATGTTCACGGAGTCTATAAACCAGGAAACGTTACCTTAACTCCTAAGATTTTGAAAAACTCGCAAGAATTCGTTTCTGAGAAATACGGTGTGGGTCATAACCATATAGATTTTGTATTCCATGGCGGTTCTGGTTCTACTGTAGAGGAAATTCGGGAAGCGATTGGATACGGCGTTATCAAAATGAACATTGATACTGATTTACAGTATGCTTTTATGGCAGGTGTTCGGGATTATGTAGAAGGAAAATCTGCTTACCTTCAGGCTCAAATCGGGAACCCTGAAGGTGGTGACCAGCCCAACAAGAAATTCTATGATCCTAGAGTGTGGCTTAGGGAAGGTGAAAAAACCTTCGTTGAACGTTTGAAAAAGGCGTTTGAAGACCTTAACAACGTCAATACCTTATAATTCGTAATAGCCGTTTAATTAAATTTCGTTTACATGTCGTCTTGGTTTAAAAGAAAGGAAAAAGGAATTCAAACCGCCACTGAGGAAAAAAAAGACACCCCGAGGGGATTATGGTACAAGTCCCCAACCGGTAAAATTGTAGAATCGGAAGAACTTGCCAAAAACTTTTACGTAAGTCCTGAGGATGACTACCACGTACGAATAGGAAGTAAAGAATATTTCGAAATATTATTTGATGACAATAAGTTTCGTGAATTGGATGCCAAGCTTTCTTCGAAAGACCCGCTTAAGTTCGTAGATACGAAGAAGTATTCAGATCGTTTAAAAGCAGCTGAGCAAAAAACCGGATTGAAAGATGCGGTTCGAACAGCGGTGGGAAAATCGATGGGCAAAGAATTGGTAATTGCCTGTATGGACTTTAGTTTTATTGGAGGTTCCATGGGAAGTGTGGTAGGTGAAAAAATTGCCCGTGCCATTGACGTCGCCAAAAGACGCAAGATTCCGTTCGTGATGATTTCTAAATCCGGAGGAGCAAGAATGATGGAAGCAGCCTTATCCCTAATGCAGTTGGCCAAAACTTCAGCGAAATTGGCCCAATTGGCAGAAGCCAAAATACCATATATCTCTTTATGCACCGACCCTACTACTGGAGGTACCACAGCCTCTTATGCTATGTTAGGTGATATCAATATTTCGGAGCCAGGAGCGCTGATTGGTTTTGCCGGACCTAGGGTAGTAAAGGATACGGTTGGCAAAGATTTGCCCGAAGGCTTTCAAACCTCGGAATTCGTAAAAGAACACGGGTTTTTAGACTTCATTTCCCACAGAAGCGATTTGAAAAAGAAAATCAATTTATACATTGATTTAATAACGAATCAGCCGATTAGAGCATAAAAAAAGCCTGCGATTGCAGGCTTTTTTATTGAATTTCTTTGAACTGACTACTTCAAAAATCTTCTAAGGAATATCTCGGTTTCTGTTCCATCGGGCTGGGTCAAGATTCCTTTGGCGTCACAACTTCCATCTCCAAAATCAAGACTGGCTGTATTGTCGTTTCTGGATATTTCCAAAACACCACTTACAATAAATCTACAAGCCAATTCTCTACGCAAAGGAGTAATTACTTCTTTCATGTACACATTTCCAAGTCTTCCTATATAGGTTCTTTTTCCGGTAATCAAGAAAACATTGTCTCCCCAGAAACCAGTACCAAAACCTTCTATCCATTCCCGGGTACGAGTCCCAGAAAAAGAAGCGGTATCCCCGTTAGGCCAAGTAGCAGCGAAATTAGATTCCACCGTGCCTTGAGGATTGCCATTTTCATTCGAGCGCACTCGCAAAACACTGGCAGAACCTTCAACAGCAACATCATTGAAAGTGAAGTTCTCCAAAGTTAGAGCAATTGTCTTGGAAGCGGCTTCCATGTCCTTGGCATAACTTAAGTTGATAATACCGCTCAATACGTTCCCATTAGGAAGTTCACAGCCTTCACCAAAATCAATGGTTTTTTCTCGGGTCGTATCTGTTACCACGGTAGTAATGGTTACACAGTCAGGCAAATAGTCAGAAGTGTAATCACTTTTAGCTGTTAGGGCAATTTCGTCTGCGGCATATACATCTTCAGCAACAGTTGAAACTTCTTCAGAAATCATTTCGGCTTCATCACTTACCTGCAGTTCAGCTACAGTAATCAATTCATCGTTGGAAGCTTCCACAATAGGTTCTTCCGATTCTTCGGTACAAGATGCCAACACCAAAAATGACAGTGCCAAGGCAAATGGGGCAAATTTCATAAAGTTCATTGGATTGAGACTCTTTTTCATAATGATTGAATTTTAGGATTTGGCCTTTTGACCAATCAAAATCAAAAAGGTTTAATTAAAACTGAAAAAATTTTTCAATCTAAAAAAAGGATTATCTTTGCACGCTGATTGAAAGACAATCAAATACATAAAAATCATTAAAATAATATTGGAATGTATTTATCTAAAGAAGTAAAAGCGGATATCTTCAAGAAACATGGAGGTTCCGAACAAAACACCGGTTCTACGGAAGGACAGATTGCCTTGTTCACTTACCGTATCAACCACTTGACGCAACACCTGAAAAAGAACCACAAGGACTATGCAACTGAGCGTTCTTTGGTGAAATTGGTAGGTAAAAGAAGAAGTCTTTTGGACTACCTAAAGAAAAAAGATATTGAAAAATACCGTACCCTTATTAAGGAACTAGGTATTAGAAAATAAGTAAATGGGAGGCTTCGACCTCCCTTTTATTTTGGTCTTTTTTAGACCGCAGTTTCGGAACATCCGAAGCATTCTTAAAAAGCTGCATTCAGTTTTTCATTGGTCAACACAACAACACAACCCGACCGTCCGGAAGGCGGTAGACCAAATGTTTAACGACTCGAAGCGTTTCGAGTAAGATTATTTTTATGATTCCAAAAACTTTTAAAGAGGTCATTGACCTCGGTGACGGTAGGGAAATCTCTATTGAAACTGGAAAATTGGCCAAGCAGGCCCATGGCTCTGTTGTGGTTCAATCAGGGAAATGTATGCTATTGTGTACTGTAGTTTCCAATTATCAAGCCGCAGATGTGGACTTTTTGCCATTGACTGTGGATTATCGTGAAAAATTCGCCGCTGCAGGACGTTACCCTGGCGGATTTTTCAAAAGAGAGGCCCGTCCGAGTGATGGTGAAGTATTGACCATGCGTCTAGTGGACCGCGTATTGCGCCCCCTTTTCCCAAAAGACTATCACTCTGAGACCCAGGTGATGATACAATTAATGTCTCATGACGAGACGGTAATGCCAGATGCCATGGCAGGCTTGGCAGCATCAGCGGCCATTCAATTATCTGATTTGCCTTTTGAATGTCCTATTTCTGAAGTTCGAGTAGGTCGTGTAAATGGGGAATTGATTATCAACCCAACGTTTGCCCAACTAAAAGAATCCGATATCGATATGGTTATCGGAGCTTCCGAAGATTCAGTGATGATGGTTGAAGGCGAGATGAGTGAGATTTCCGAAGAGGAAATGGTGGAAGCCATCAAGTTTGCGCATGAAGCGATCAAGGTTCAATGTGCCGCTCAGGTCAAATTGGCAGAAGCTTTCGGAAAAAAGGAAGTTCGCGAATACGAGCCAGAAGATGAGGATGATGAACTCAAGAAAAAAATCCACGATATGGCTTATGACAAAGTCTATGCTGTGGCCAAAGCAGGTTCTTCCAAAAAAGAACGTGGTGAAGCTTTCTTCAACATAAAAGAAGAAATCAAAGCCACTTTTTCAGAAGAAGAATTGGAGGAAATCGGAGGATTGGTTTCTAAATACTACCATAAAACAGAAAAAGAAGCTGTTCGTAACCTTACGTTAGAGGAAGGATTGCGTTTAGATGGAAGAAAAACCGACGAAATTCGCCCAATCTGGTGTGAAGTGGACTATTTACCGTCTGTTCATGGTTCGTCCATCTTTACTCGTGGGGAAACACAGGCCCTTGCCACGGTAACCTTGGGAACATCGAGAGATTCCAATATTATAGATATGCCCTCTTACGAGGGAGAAGAATCCTTTTACCTACACTACAACTTCCCTCCTTTTTCAACTGGGGAAGCACGACCTATCCGAGGAACCTCCCGTAGGGAAGTAGGACACGGTAATTTGGCGCAAAGAGCGTTAAAAGGAATGATTCCTGATGATTGTCCTTATACCGTCCGAGTGGTTTCAGAAGTACTTGAATCCAATGGCTCTTCTTCCATGGCAACAGTATGTTCAGGAACTATGGCCATTATGGACGCTGGTGTACAGCTTAAAAAACCAGTTTCTGGTATTGCTATGGGATTGATTACCGATACTGAAACTGGAAAATATGCGGTTCTTTCCGATATTTTGGGTGATGAAGACCACTTAGGAGACATGGACTTCAAAGTGACCGGTACTTCTGATGGTATAACTGCTTGTCAGATGGACATTAAAGTAAAAGGGCTTTCTTACGAAATCTTAGTAAAAGCTTTAATGCAGGCCAAAGATGGGCGTTTGCATATTTTGAAGCACCTTACCGATACGATTGAAGCTCCACGCGAGGAGGTTAAATCGTACGCTCCAAAAATTGTTACCAAAATCATTCCAGGGGAATACATTGGTGCGGTTATCGGTTCCGGTGGAAAAGTAATTCAAGAATTGCAAAAAGAAACCAATACGACTATCGTTATCAATGAAGATCCTGATACGGAAGAGGGTATTGTGGAGATTTTAGGTACGGACCAAGCCGGTATCGATGCGGTAATCGCCAAAATCGATGCAGTCATGTTCAAACCTGAAGTGGGTAGTATCTATGAAGTGAAGGTTATTAAGTTACTTGACTTTGGTGCCGTAGTTGAATATACCGAAGCACCAGGTAACGAGGTATTGCTACATGTTTCCGAACTGGCCTGGGAACGCACAGACAAAGTAACCGATGTGGTAAATCTTGGTGATGTCATCGATGTGAAATACTTTGGTTTGGACCCAAGGACCAGAAAGGAGAAAGTTTCCAGAAAAGCTTTGCTTCCAAAACCAGAAGGATATAAGGAAAGACCCCCACGCAATGACCGTGGAGGAGACCGTAGAGGGGGTAATCGTGATAGAAAACCGCGAAGAGATTAACATTTGTTAGCATATCCTCAAAAACCCCGGAAAAATATCCGGGGTTTTTTCTTTACGAAAAAAAATTCAAATAAATTTTATCAAATTGTAACTTTTTGGCATTTCCTACGTATAAACTAATGAGCTCCGGTTCACAAACTAAATTTGAAGGGAAATTAAATGAGACAGTTAAAGATTACAAAACAGGTTACCAATAGGGAAACCGCATCGTTGGACAAGTATTTACAGGAAATCGGTAAAGTAGATTTAATCACTGCCGATGAGGAAGTAGAATTGGCACAACGAATCAAAGCGGGAGACCAGATAGCCTTGGAAAAATTAACTAAAGCCAACCTCAGATTCGTGGTTTCTGTTGCAAAACAATACCAAAACCAGGGATTAACACTTCCCGATTTGATTAATGAAGGAAACCTTGGATTGATTAAAGCCGCACAACGTTTCGATGAAACTCGTGGATTTAAGTTCATTTCCTATGCAGTATGGTGGATTCGTCAATCCATTCTGCAAGCCTTGGCTGAACAGTCTCGAATTGTGCGTTTGCCATTGAACAAGATTGGTTCCATTAACAAAATCAACAAAACTTTCGCCTTTTTGGAGCAAGCACATGAACGAGTGCCTTCTGCAGAGGAAATTGCCAAAGAATTGGACATGACCGTTGAAGATGTTAAACAATCTTTGAAAAACTCTGGACGACATGTATCCATGGATGCCCCATTGATTGATGGTGAAGATTCCAATTTGTACGATGTATTGCGAAGTGGCGAATCTCCCAATCCAGACAAGGAGTTATTGCATGAGTCTTTGCGTACCGAAATCGAAAGAGCACTAGAGACCTTAACACCCAGGGAAGCTGATGTTATTAGGCTATACTTTGGTTTAGCGGGTCAACACTCGATGACTCTTGAGGAAATCGGGGAAACTTTTGACCTGACTCGAGAGCGTGTTCGACAAATAAAGGAGAAAGCTATCCGTAGGCTGAAACATACCTCTAGAAGCAAAATTTTAAAGACTTATTTAGGATAATTCTTAATATTAT